>NZ_JAXCHR010000003.1:0-241052 GCF_035984465.1 Polaromonas sp. CG_9.5 | reverse complement strand
GCGTGTACTTGGCCCTTGATGTCTTTGTCATTTTCGTTTTCCTTGTCTGAATTGAACCACTCAGCAAGGGATACGTTTTCTGGGGGCAAGGTCAGTGCGGGTTTTGGGAAACCCCGCCTCCAATCAGCTGGTAGTTGAATTTAGGGGTTGAGCCCGGCACGCGCACATCGACGAAGGCTTCTGAATCAGACTTCAAATCGCTGCGACGAATAACCCTGGCGGCGATCTGGGCCGCAGTGACAACATTGCTTTTCATTTTTTATCTTTGAATTCGCGCGTTAGAACGAGTGCCGGATGCCGATGTCATAGACCCTGTCAGACGTTCCAGGCGTACCGCCGTTATCCGTAAAATTCACGTTGTAACGGGTGTTGATTCTGGAGTTTTTCTGATTCGTGGCGTTGGCATACGAAGCGTAAAGCGCCGTGCGTTTGGACAAGTCATATACATAGCCAATTGCCCACTGATGCGCATCTGTATCGGCGTTCACCTTGTCTTTTTTACGGAGGTATGAAGCCATGAACCGGCCCGGGCCCACGGGCGCAGACACGCCAAGCATTTGGTCGGTGATATGGACAGGCACCAAGGCGAGCGAGTTGGAGCCGCGCACGTCGTCATAGGCGGCGTGAACGCGCACGACGCCAAAGTCATAGGAGCCACCTAAAAGTGCAGCGCGCTCGTTGTCGGTACTTGCCGAGTTGTCGCGGCGGTTGTAAGCCAAAGCAACTACAGCAGGACCCTTGTTGTAGCCCGCCGACAGACCGACAGTACGGCTGGCCGAGGTGCTTCCTGGCACTTCTCCAAATCCGTACAGCGCGGAGCCGGAAAAGCCGCTGACGGTAGGCGAGTAATAGGCCACAGTGTTGTCAATGCGGGCGCCGCCATTGTTGAACCAGTTACGCGACGCCATGTCGCCCTTGAGCGCTCCGCCAAACGGGTCTACGGTCAAGAGAGACAAATAGATCGGGGTGTATTGGCGACCCAGACGAACCTGGCCAAACCCACCTTCCAGACCCACCCAGGCAGTCCGCCCGAACAGGCGGCCACCTTGCGCCGATGAACCGTCGTCGGCGTTAATGCCGCCTTCCAGCTGGAACCTGGCAGACAGTCCACCGCCCAGGTCTTCAGAGCCCTTGAAACCAAAGCGTGAACCATTCAACACGCCGCTTTCCATGCGGGTGGCAACGCCCGAGCTGTTGTTTTCCCTGGACAGGCTCAGGTCAATGATTCCGTAAAGCGTCACGCTGGACTGCGCCATGGCTGCAGATGCCAGGCCACTCAGCAAAAGGGCAGTGAGAAGTTTAGATTTCTTCATGGTATTTTTCAAGGTTGAGGTTGAGGTTGGCACGGGGAAAATAGACGTTCAAGTCCGCGAAGGATTGCGGCTTTCGAGATGTTTGAGGCGAGCCTCGGTCTTCGAATCGAAGAGATAGGCCCGGTTTGGCTGAACCATGATCGCCACTGGCGCACCGAATTTCGCCTTGAAATCTTTTTCGGTGCGCACCACCACCATTTGCTTGCCGTTTTGAACCGTGACCTGGGTGGCATCACCGATCAGTTCAACCGTGTAGATTTCTGCATCCATGTGGCCGGTGCCCGATGCCGCCAGCTGAATATCTTCCCAGCGAACACCCAGTACGACGTGGTCGTGCGATCCGATGCCGGCACCAGGAATGCGGATCTTGTCGCCAATAAACGTACCGTCTTCCAGGCGCCCCGGCAGCAGATTCATGGCCGGCGAACCAATGAAGTCGGCGACAAACAGATTGGCTGGTTCGTTGTAGATATTCTCCGGAATATCAAGCTGCTGAATCACGCCGTGGTTCATCACCACGACGCGTGTTGCCAGCGTCATGGCCTCGATCTGGTCGTGTGTCACATACACCATGGTGGTGCCCAGCTCGTACTGCAGGCGCTTGATACGGGCACGCATGCTGATACGCAATTTGGCGTCCAGGTTGGACAAGGGCTCGTCCATCAAAAACACCTTGGGCTGGCGCACGATGGCCCGCGCCAATGCAACGCGCTGGCGCTGGCCGCCCGACAAGGCCTTGGGTTTGCGGTCCAGCAGGCTTTCCAGCTCGACCCTGCGCGCAGCCTCGGCGATCAAGCCGTCGTGCTGATCGCGCGGGACTTTGCGAATGCGCAGCGGATAGGCAATGTTCTCGCGCACCGTCATGTGCGGATAAAGCCCATAGTTCTGAAACACCATGGAGATGTCGCGCTCGCGCGGTGCCAGGTCGGTGACGTCCTCGCCCCCAAACAGGATGCGCCCGCTCGTTGGTTCCTCAAGGCCGGCAATCATGCGCATGGTGGTGGTCTTGCCGCAGCCGCTGGGGCCCAGCAAGACCAGGAACTCGCGATCATGGATATGGATCGTCAAGTCCTTGATCACAAAAGCGTTGTTCCAGCCTTTGCTGACGTTTTCAATGGAGATAGTGGACATAATTTTTATTCCGAAAGTTGGGGCTTCAACGGACAGCGCCGCCGGTGCTTCCCTGAACGAAGTGTTTCTGGATCACGAACCCCAGCGCAAACATGGGCAGCATGATCAGGATTCCGGTTGCGGAAATCAGTTGCCAGAGATCACCCTGCTCGGTGTTGAAAAGTGACAGACCGACCGGCAAGGTAAGCGCATCCCGGCTGGTCATGATCAGGGCGAGCAAAAACTCGTTCCAGGCCACGATGAAGCAAAAAATGCCAGCGGTAATCAGGCCCGGCGCTGCCATCGGGATGACAACGTTCTTGATCACTTGCAGCCGGGTTGAACCGTCCACCATGGCCGCTTCTTCGGTATCGAGCGGAATGGCGTCGATGAAGCCTTTGATCATCCATACAGCATAAGGAATGACGAACGAGAGGTTCACCAAAATCAAGCCAGTGCGGGTGTCGAGCAGGTTCAAATCACGAAACAGAATGAAAAACGGCAGCAGCAAAATCACGGAAGGTACGAACTGCGTGGCAATGATGGCCATGAAAATCGTCTTTTCACCCCGAATCCGAAAGCGCGAGAAGCTGTAGGCGGCCATAGTGGCCACGGGTATCGCAATGGCCACCGTCGTGAGCGCCACAATCGCCGAGTTCAGAAACTTTTTATGGATTTCGTAGGGTGGCTGCATGATGGCCACGAAGTTGTCCAGCGTTGGCGTGAAGAACAGGTGCGGCTGAAAAACTTCGGCATACGGCTTGAAGGCCGCCACGACCATCCAGTAGATGGGTGCCAGGATGACCACTGCCGTCACGAAGATCAAGATCCCCTGGACGACCGTCGTCAGCTTGCTTTGATGATGTATAGCCATCTATGGACTCCTAGGGACGCTTGAAGACGAGGCGAATGTAGATGAAGGCCAGCGCCAGCATCGGAATCACCAGGAAATACGACACAGCTGCGGCATACGACATGTCGTAGTACTTGAAGCCCTGCACATAGATGAAGTAAGCCAGCGTCTGGGTGGCATGGCCAGGCCCACCACTGGTGATCATGAAAACCTGGTCAAACATCTTGAGCGAGAAGATCGCTTTCAGAATCGAGGCCACCACCAGTACCGGCATCAGCGCTGGCAAGGTAACGTCGCGGAAAACTTGCCAGGTGCTCGCGCCGTCAATTTCGGCGGCTTCCTGCGTTTCCTTGGGCACCGAAGCCAGGCCGCCGAGCAGCAGCATGGCCATGTACGGCGTCCAGTGCCAGACATCACTGCCGATCAGCACCGCAAAAGCCAGTATGGGATCGGCTAGCCAGTCGATGTTTGCCAGCCAGGGCCAGATGTCCTTGAACACCGCATGGAACAGTCCGAACTGTGGACTGACCATAAAGCGCCATGAGATACCGACAAGCGCTGGGCTCATGGCGAACGGCAAGATCAGCAGCGTACGCACAAAGATGCGCGAACGCGTGCCCCGGCCCAGCAGCAGCGCAATGCCCAACGCCAGGCCCATCGAGATCACCACCGACAACACAGTGAAGATGATGGTGACCCAAATCGATTCCTGCAGCGCAGAGTCGGACAACGCGCGGCTGAAGTTGTCGAAAAGGTAGGCAATGTTTTGCCATCCATCGTCAGCCAGTGTCCACAGCGGCTTGGAAGCTGAGGACTTGCTCAGGTTCCAGTCGCGAAAGGCCAGATAAAGCCCGCTGAACAGAGGACCAATCGCGGTCGCGCCGACCAGCACGATGGCCGGCAGCAACAGCAGAATTTTCAGATGCTTGTCGCTCAAGCCTTTGCTGCGGCGCCTCTGTACGGTTGGCACAGGTGCGCCGGGTGCAATGACTGGCACGACCGGAAGATCAGTATTGTTCACGGGCGACCTCTTTAGCGGCGGCTGCGGCGCAAGACCCGGGTGGCGTCCTTGGCGGCGGTCTTCATCAACTGCTCAACATTACCGTCGCCGGCCGCAGCCTTGTTGATGGCAATCGACAGCAAGTCACCGATCTCTGGCCAATCGACAGTCATGGGCAGCGGTGCTGCGTTGGCGGCGAGCGCCACTGCAGCGGCCTTGGGCACGTTGGCATTGGCAGCATTGATGTCTGCATCGACGAAGCTGGCTTTCAGGTTGAACACCGTGCTGGCCGTATTCACGCCGTTGATTTTTTTCTCGATACCGTTCTTTTTCTCAAGCTCGGGGTTGGACAGCCACTTCAGGAATTCCCAGGCGGCTTCCTGCTTTTTCGAGTACTTGGAGATCGAATACGGCATGGAGTTGGTCAG
Organism: Polaromonas sp. CG_9.5; assembly: GCF_035984465.1. Classification (NCBI taxonomy): domain Bacteria; kingdom Pseudomonadati; phylum Pseudomonadota; class Betaproteobacteria; order Burkholderiales; family Comamonadaceae; genus Polaromonas; species Polaromonas sp. CG_9.5. The sequence continues at coordinate 236,348 of NZ_JAXCHR010000003.1, read as the reverse complement.
CGAGACCGGTGGCGCACCCTTGTACGACGGCATCTCGGCAAAGGCCACCTGCTCGGGTTTGAGCGTTGAGCTTTCCGGGCTGATCAGTGGCGAGTAGGCCCATGACCAGATCGGCAGCATGGCCGCCTTGCCCTGCATAAAGACGATGCGCGAGTCTTGCTCCAGCGACGAGACCGAGCCTGGCGCGCACACCTTGTCCACGGTGTTCAAGGCAATGTAGTCCTTCGTGGCCTGGATGCCGGCAGGCGTATCCCATGCAGGATTGCCCTTGGCGTCAAACACATCAGCCCCTGCGCCACGCAGGAAGTCAAGCCACAGGTACAGGTTCTGGCGATTGCCGTCAGCACCGTAGTAGCAGGCCACGCCGCCCATTTCGGGCATGGCTTTCTGGACTGCCTTGCCGGCGGTCACCACGTCAGCCCAGGTCTTGGGCGCGGCCAGATTCAACTTGTCGAAAATATCCTTGCGGTAGTAAAAAATTTGAACGTGCGAGCGCAGTGGCAGGCCCATGACCTTGCCGTCATACGTCACCGATTTGGTGAACGCCGAAGGGTAGCGGTCCATGCTGATGCCGTCGCGCTTGAGCAAAGGGCCCAGGTCTACCAGCCAGCGGGCATTCGGTGGACCCCATGAATCGAGGTAATTGACCACGTCATAAGAGCCGTCGGCTGCAACCCCGACGCTGGACACCTTTTCCTGCAAAGCCTTTAAAGTGGTTTCGTCCCAAGTGACCTTGATGCCGGTCAGCTTGGTGAATTCGCCCGCGCGAAGTTCAAGGCCTTTGAATTGCGGCGTGCCGACCAGCAGCACACGCAGCTCGGTGCCATCGTAGGGCTTGCCGGCCTTCAGGTTGTAGGGCATTTTTTCTTGCGCCTGGGCGCCCACGGCCGCCAGCAAAGCGGCGGAAGCGAGAATCAGCGTTGCGGAACGTCTTTTCATGGTCGTTTGTCTCTCTTGGTTTATGGTGAGCCCACCGGTGCATGGCTTGCGACGTGGGCCTGAATCTGCTTCCAGATCGACACCTCGTCGGTCACCATGTAATCGGCTGTCACCTTGTTGCTGGTCAAATTGAAATGGCTGATCGCCATCACGTAAACCGGCGCGCCCGTGGGCTCGCCGAAATGTCCGTAGCCGCTATGGCTGCCAGTCAGCGACCAGCGCACGGCAACGCGCACCGGCTGGTGCGGGTCGCGGTTGACGCGTGCCGTCTCGATCTTGAGCACTGCGTCAGGGAAAGAAGCCAGATAACCCAGCACGAAGGTGTCGATGTCGGCATGGCCATAACGCGATTCGCCACCCGGTGCATGCAGCACCGCACCGGCAAAATACAGATCGCGAATGGCCTGGGTTTCTTTGTCCTGCCAGATACGCTGCATGCCGTGCACCACTGCGGCTACCGCTTCGTCGTCCTGAATCATGGCTTTGTACTGGCTTGGCTTGTCATGCGCAGGAGTGAAAAACGACACTGGGCGGCCATTGCGGATGTCCCTGTTTGTCATTTCCTGCGCCATTGCGCGGGGTTCAATGCCCAGGCAGTTGGCAAAGGCAGCCTGGTCGCGTACCAGCCACTCTTCGACCACCATCTGGTCGCGCACCCAGCAATCGGCAATGACCCGGCTGCGCACCATTTTTCCGTGTGCCTTGCCCAGCGCGCCATCGCCAGTGTGGCGCATGACAGAGGTCAGTCTGTGAGATGAAAGGAAGGTGCCATCTTCATAACCCGTCCAGATCACATCCTCGCCCACCAGCTGGCGGTCGGGAAACTGGTGCAGCGTCTGCAGGGTTTGGGCTGTGACGCCTGCATTGGTGCCGGTAAATCCTGTCGCAGCACGCAGCAAAATATCGGCCGCGTAATAGTCTTGCAGCTTTGCGCCGATTCCCCGGTCTTCCCAAATTGCGCGCGTAATGCCGTAGATGAAATCTGGAACATCCTTGTAAGAACCAAGATTGAGTTTCATGGGCAATGGCTCTCAAAAGTTAAGTAATTGACGACGGGGCTGTGTCGCTTTAAACCGGCGTCACATGACTGTCATGAATGTAGCCAACGCCTATACAAGGGTCCAATACTTTAATTTTCCAAATCAATTCGGAATTCGTCATCGATTCGGCGAAAACACACCGCTTTGATAGGCGTAAACCCTTTGATTTTTGGAATTACTAAAGGTAAACCCGTACAAACCAAGCCGGCATCGCAATTTCTTTTGAATCAATTTTTGAAATTGGTTTGGGATATTTGCAGATGCTTGTGCACAGCATGGGACAACAGACAGGTTTTCGCGGCAATTCATTCGGCTAGCTGCCCAAGCCAGCAACGCCCTGCATACGATCAATATTTCGTGATCAATTGCTTCAAGGCTTCAGTTTGTTGCGCCCATTTTTCAAGCCTGTTGAATACGCAAAGGCACCTTCAAAATTGCACGTTGCGCGCGACTTGCATGAAATGCCGGGCAACCGGATTGGCATTGCCCTCTATCACCGCGAGTACGGACTGCGCCCTGCGTGGAGCAGCTCGCGTGCTGCTGGCTTTGAGCGGACGCACCTTGACGCCGTTCATATGGATATGGGTCGCCGAGGCAGGCAGCAACGCCACGCCCATACCCGTTCCGACAAGAGCGACGATTGCATGAATGTGCCGCGTTTCCTGCACCGTGATCGGCATGAAGCCGGCTTCGGCGCACATATCGACGACCACGTAATGCAGATAGGAAGCATCGAGCTTGGAGAACATCACCATCGGTTCACTGGCCAGTGCTTCAATTTCAATCGCGTCCTGCGCTGCCAGCGGGTGATTAGCCGGCAAAAATACCAGCATTTCCTCATTGCCGAGCGGCAGCGTCTGAAAGCCTTTGGGCACTGGCGGGCGCAGCAGACCGACATCCAGCCGGTGCTCGCGCAGCGCCGTGATCTGCTCGGCACTCACCATCTCGTGCAGCGAGAGCTTGACACGCGGAAAGCGCTCACTGAAAGCAGCCACCAGGTTGGGCATCAGCCGATAGCTCATTACCGCGTTGTAGCCAATGGCGAGCGCGCCGGCTTCGCCCAGTTCCAGTGAAGCGGCAAGCTTGGTTAATTGTTCGGCGTCGCGCAGCAAACGCCTGGCTTCGTGCAGCAATATCTCGCCCGAATGCGTCAACTCGACGTGGCGCGATGAACGCAGAAAAAGCTGCAAACCCAGCTTGTTTTCCAGTGCACGGATCTTGAGCGACAAAGGGGGCTGCGAGATGTGCAGACAAGCGGCGGCACGGCCAAAGTGCAGTTGTTCGGCGAGCACTACAAAACAGTTCAATTGTTGCAAGTCGAGCATGTCAGTGTGATCCGTAAAGTAGCTTGATCCGTTTGCAATAACGGGTTGATCGCTTTGGGCAAAGCGCTGAAATGATCTGGATTTTGATGTTGAAGCTGTTGCTGCTGGAAACTTCTATCAAATTTGACGTGAGCACGAAATTGACGCGGTGCGCCATTCCCACCACAAACGCCAGCCCACAAATTTCAAGCCCAAGCAGGCACTGTTGAAATTTTCACCAGAGGCACAGTCTATGTGCAGCGACTTTGCCACAAAGCAAAAGACTGACCGCAGCGGCCTTGGTCAAATGGAAGGCAGCCGGTATGGGTTTACCGGTACGTGCGGGTTTAGCCGCGCAAATTTGAAGGTCGCGCGGCGCGGTTCAGCCTGCTCCTACAACATCTCAGGCGACTGAACAGTCACCACGACAGTCTGCATCTGACCATCGCGCTCACGGATACGCAACCACCACACCGCGCCTTTTTTAATGGCGCAGTCGCTTTCCTGCAGCCCCAGCAATACGGCCACCGTCTGGCCCAGCGTCGGCTGGTGTCCTGTCACCAAAATGGGCGTCTTGCTGAGCGGCCATTGCACCAGTTCCAGCAGTTGGGCCGGCGTGGTTCCGGGTGCCAATTCATCGCGAATTTTGAAATTGCGTCCCAACGCCAGGGCGGTTTGCTCACAGCGACGCGCCGGGCTCGACAGGATGCGGGTGCTGCCCGCCAATTGCCGGTCCAGCCAGTCGGCCATGCGGGCCGCCTGCTTTTCACCGCGCGGTGTCAGCTTGCGGGCCAGGTCGGCTTGCGCGTCCGTGACGGTTTCTGGCAGTTCCTCGGCTTCGGCATGCCGCCACAAAATCAGGTCCATTGACTTACCTCTCGCGTAGTTTGGACGCCGAATAGCGCGCCATCAGCGCAGACTGCGCGCCATGGCGCTGCGCCGGATCAGCCGGATTGACCAGCGCATAAGTGCCGTCCGGCTGCAAATCCCAGGCGTCGCGCCCGTCATGCAGATAAGCCACCAAACATTCGTCAATCAGGCGCTGGCGAATGCCGGGGTCGGTCACCGGCCAGGCCAGCTCGACCCGGCGCAGCATGTTGCGGTTCATCCAGTCGGCACTCGACAGATACAGCGTTTCTTCTTCGGCGCAGCGGAAATAAAACACGCGCGAATGCTCCAGAAAGCGGCCAATCACCGAGCGCACCCGGATGTTGTCGCTCAAGCCCTTGACCTGCGCTGGCAGCATGCAGGCGCCGCGCACGATCAAATCAATCTTGACACCGCACTGCCCGGCCTTGATGAGCGCGCGCATCAGGTCTTCGTCGGTCAGCGCGTTGGTCTTGACCACGATGCGCGTGTCTTTGCCCTGCAGCGCAGCTTGGGCCAGCGCATCGATTCTTTCGATCAATTTGCGGTGCAGCTGGAACGGCGCAAGCAGCAGATGGTGCAGCTTGGGCAGGCGGCTGTGGCTGGCCAGATGCACAAACACATGGTCAATGTCAGAGGTCAGCAGCGGGTCGGCCGTGAGGTAGCTGATGTCGGTGTACAGCCGCGCCGTGCCGGGGTTGTAGTTGCCGGTGGACAAGTGCGCATAGCGCACCAGCCGCCGGCCTTCGCGCCGGGTAACGAGCAGCATCTTGGCATGAGTTTTCAGGCCCATCACGCCATAAACCACCTGCGCACCGATGGATTCGAGCATTTCGGCCCAGTTGATATTCGCCTCTTCATCAAAGCGTGCTTTCAGCTCGACCACGACCATGACTTCCTTGCCGCGCCGCACGGCTTCGCGCAACAGCCGCATCAGCTCGGAATCAGCGCCAGTACGGTAAATGGTCTGCCTGATCGCCAGCACCGACGGGTCGTTGACCGCTTCGCGCAGGAAAGCCAGCACGCCGTCAAAACTCTCGAAGGGCTGGTGAATCGACACATCGCCCTGGCGAAGCCTTTCAAAAATCGACTGGCCAAGCACCAGCTGCTTGGGGTAGCAGGCCTTGTAACGCGGAAAAAGCAGCTTGGGGTCATTGACCAGATCGATCAGTTGGGTCAACCGCGCCAGATTCACCGGGCCATGCACCCGGTAAAGCGACGGCGCTGGCAAATTGAACTGCTTGAGCAGGAAGCTCGACAAATAATCCGAGCAGCCCGCCGACACTTCCAGCCGCACGGCTTGGCCGTAGTGGCGCTGCTCCAGCCCCAGACGCAAGGCGGTGCGCAGGTTTTTTACGTCGTCTTCATCGACTTCCAGGTCGGAATTGCGGGTGACGCGAAACTGCGAAAACTCCCCTACTTTGCGGCCGACAAACAAATCGGCCAGGTGCGCCCGGATGATGCTGGACAGCGACAGGAAGAGCTTGTTGCCTTTTTCCTGGCCCCGGCTGGGCATGTGGATGAATCGCGGCAAGACGCGGGGCACCTTGACGATGGCAATTTCGTTTTCCCGGCCAAAGGCATCGCGCCCGCCCAGCCGGACGATGAAGTTCAGCGACTTGTTGGCGACCTGCGGAAACGGGTGCGAAGGATCAAGCCCGACCGGAATCAACAGCGGCCGCACGGCACGTTCAAAATACGCCTTGACCCAGCGCCGCTGCGCCGCATTGCGCTCGCCATGCGACATGATGCGGATACCTTGCTGCGCAAACGCCGGCAGTAGTTCTTCGTTGTACAGCGCATATTGGCGCGCCACCATGTCATGGGCCAGCGTTGAAAGCGCCTTGAACGAGTGCGCCGTGCAAATGCCTTTTTGCACATTGTTCTGGGCGGCCGTCAGGTGTGCGGCGGCACGGACTTCAAAAAATTCGTCCAGGTTGGACGACACGATGCATAAAAAGCGCAGCCGCTCCAGCAAGGGCACGTCAGTGCGGCGCGCCCAGTAAAGCACCCGCTCATTGAAGGCAAGAATGCTGCGGTCGCGGTCCAGGAACTTCATAGGCACAGGGGCAGAAATCAGGGTGGAGCTTGGGTCAACAATCAACAAAACAGGGCTTTATTATTAAAAAATTGAAGCCTAGTGTTGTTGAATTTGATGACAGGGGTATGACAGAGAGCCAAGCCGATACTTTGCACGTCATTACTGACAGTTTTTAAGCTTAACAGGCGTTATGCGCACTGTCCACGGACGCATTCAGCTATTCTTTTTATAGTGACTTGCTCAAGGCGTTTTGCGTGATGGCAGACAGCGTGCCGCGCGTGCTGATGACTTCGGGGTCGAGTGTCACCTCGATCAGCGTGCCTTCGGGGCGGTCGAGCGCGGCCAGCAGTTCGGCTTCAAATTCTTCGGTGCGGGTAATGCGCACACCGGCGTAACCGTAAGCGCGGGCCAGTGCCGCAAAGTCTGGATTGTTCAGCCGCGAGCCGCTTTCATGCTGCGGATATTCACGTTCCTGGTGCATGCGGATGGTGCCGTACATGCCGTTGTTGAGCAGCACGATGATGCTTTTGGCGCCGTGCTGCACCGCCGTGGCCAGCTCTTGGCCGTTCATCAAAAAGTCGCCATCGCCGGCTATGGTGAACGCTACACGCCCGGTCGTGATGGCAGCGGCAATGCCCGCGGGCACGCCATAACCCATCGCCCCGACGGTGGGCGCGAGTTGTGTCTTGTGGCCCTTGACCAGCCCGTGGTGCTTGAAAAACCGGTGCACCCAGCTGGCAAAGTTACCCGCGCCATTGGTCAGCACCGCATCGGGCGGCAGGTGTTTTTGTAGCAGGCCGACGATGGCCGGCATGTCGATGTCGCCGGGTAACGCTTGCGGCACCAGATTGGCCAGATAGTCTTCGTTGGCCGACGCCGTCCACGCTTCCCACGGCACATTCACCGGCGCGCTCAGCGCTTCCAGTGAACGCGCAGCGGCGTTCATGGTGGCATTGATCGCCAGGTCGGCCTGGTAGACGCGGTTGAGTTCTTCGGCGCTGGCGTGAATATGCACCAGCTTTTGCTTTGGCTTGGGCGCTTCGAGCAAGGTGTAGTTGCCGGTGGTCATTTCGCCCATACGCGGGCCGATGGCAATGATCAAATCGCTGGCCTTGACGCGTGCCGCCAGTTTCGGATTCAGGCCAATACCCACATCGCCCGCATACAGCGGATGGTGGTTGTCAAACGTGTCCTGAAACCGGAACGCATTGCCCACCGGCAGCTTCCAGTTTTCAGCAAATCGCTGCAGCGCCTGCGCCGACTGCGGCGTCCAGCCACCGCCGCCGGCAATAACAAGCGGCTGCTTCGCAGCCAGCAGCATGTCGCGCAAGGCAGCCAACGAATCCGGGTCGCTCCAGGATTGCGTCGCCTCAACGCGCGGCAAAGGCTGGGCTGCGGTCAGGCGCGTCAGCATGTCTTCGGGCAACACCAGCACGACCGGGCCGGGCCGGCCATTCATGGCGGTGGCAAACGCCCGCGCCACGTATTCGGGGATGCGGTCGGCGTCATCAATGCGCTCGACCCGCTTGGCAAAGCCTTTGGTACTGGGGCCAAAAAAACTCGAATAGTCCACTTCCTGGAACGCTTCGCGGTCGCGGCAGTCGCTGGCCACATCGCCGACCAGCAGCACCATCGGGGTTGAATCCTGAAACGCCGTGTGAACGCCGATGGACGCATTGGTGGCACCGGGACCGCGCGTCACCATGCAAATGCCAGGCCGGCCCGTGAGCTTGCCGTGCGCCTCGGCCATGAAAGCCGCGCCGCCTTCCTGGCGGCAGGTGATAAATTGAATCTGGTCCCGGCGCGCATGCAGGCCGTCAAGCACGGCCAGATAGCTTTCACCCGGAACGCCAAATGCATGGGTTACGCCTTGGGCCAGAAGGCAGTCAACAAGAAGGTGGCCGGCAAGTTGTGGAGTCATATCGCTTCATTGTGCCTTGGCATGGCGCGCTTCAAGGCGAGGGGCCGTTGCCATGAAGCGCAATGGGCCGGTTGAAATACGCCGAAACGGACGTCCGGCTTACTCCGGCGTGGTCGGATCCGCGTCGGCGCCGCCATCTTCCAGCGCCTGCCGGGCCAGCTCTTCGTCGCTCAGAGGCGGTGCATTTTCCAGTGCGGCAAGCTCTTCGAGCAGCGCTGGATCGGGCTGTTCGTGACCGAGCAGGACTTCTTCGATGCGCTGGCTTGCGGTTTCGGCATGAAGGGCCTGCGTGCCGCTGGTGGCAGGTGGAAACTTGTCGCCAAGATCGGCCATGACAGCGTCGGATTTTTCTTCTACCCAGCGGACAAAGTCGTTGCTGGCGGGGGTTTGGGATGCAGTCATTGAAGTCTCCTGAAGTTAAAAATGGCACAACCCGTGCGGCCGGTTTTCAATGTACGCCTGCAAATCCGGCAGTGCAATGACCCGGACAGCGCAGGCATAGACCCCAAGCTTACTGGGTAGGCGGCAGGGGCAAATTTTCATGTGTCTCCCTGACCAACATTGTGGGCGCCTTGACCATTGAAATGTCGGCCTCCCGCAGCCGCTTGAGCACATCGAACAGCAAGGCACTGCGCACGCCGTAAGCCATGCGCGGCGTGGCCACATAGCCCGTGGCGTTGAACAGCATGCCGTTGCTGTCAATGCCGTCGAGCTGCACATTGGGCGCAGGATTGTCGAGCACGTCTTCATGCGCCCAGAACGCCTCCAGCATCAGGCTGCGCACCTGATCGGGGTCGGTGCTCAGCGGCATGGGCAGCTTGATTTGCACCAGCCCCATCGGATTGGCATGCGTGACGTTGCGCACCGTCTTGGTGATGAATTCCGAATTTGGAACAATCACGGTCGAGCGGTCGCTCATCTGGATTTCAGTGGCGCGCACATTGATGCGCCGGATGTCGCCCTCAATACCGCCCAGCGACACCCAGTCGCCGACCTTGACGGGCCTCTCGGCCAGCAAAATCAGCCCCGACACAAAGTTTTGCACCACGGCCTGCAAGCCAAAACCGATACCCACCGACAAGGCGCTGGCCACCCAGGCAATGCGCTCCAGCCCGATGCCCACGGCGGCCATTCCCATCGACACGGCCAGCACGTTGCCGGTGTAGCCGAACAGCGTTGCCACCGAAAGCTGCATGCCGGTATCCATCGAGGTGGTGGGAAGCAGCTGATCGGTCAGCCAGCGCTTGATCATGCGAATACCGGCCAGCGACAACACCATGACCAGCAACGACTGCAAGACAGCCATCGGGCGAATCTGGAATTCGCCAATTGAAATGCCCTGATGCAACTGGTCTGCGCGCTGGATCAGCTCCATCGGCCCCTCGCCAAACGGGGCCAGCAGCAGCATCAGCGTGAAAAGCACCACCAGCAGACGGCCCACACCCGACAGCAAGACCGCAGCCTGTTGCCGAATCCTGAAAAGCGTTGACGCCGGCTGACCCGGCACGCTGCCCACCGCCGCATCAATCGCATCAATCGCATCAATCGCAGCGGGCGCACCGGCTTTTGGGCACAGCAGCGTCATGAAACCGTCGTCAATCAGCACTGCCAGCAAATAGGCCGTGCCCAGCACGACCACAATCCAGACCATTTGCTGAACCATGAAGCGGCCAAACGCCACATAACCCAGCAGCAACGCCACCAGACTGATCACCACAGCCAGCCAGCCCAGGCCGACCACAGCGGTCAGCCACAGCGGACTGGTCGGCCAGCCTGCAGGTTCTGGCGCACGCAAGGCCTGGCGGCGAACGTAGTCGGTTTGCAGCAAGCCCAGCCCCAAAGCCAGGCCCGTGACCAGTGCCACTATGCAGTCCAGCGCCACCGTGCTGGCCAGACTGGCGTTGATGTGCGACGTCAGCTGCGTGACCGTCCACGTCAACACCGTCAGCAACGCCAGAACGGCGGGCATCCAGCGCAGCTTGAGCGCCAGCACGTCCGGCAGCGGCAGCAAGCGCCACGAAGGCCGCCTGGGCAGCAGCAAGGCATGCCCCAGACCCGCGACATACCCCCCGAAACAAATAACGCCCACCAGCCCACCGAGCAGCGTGTCGAGCGAGTCGGGCAAAGGCTTTGTCCAGACCAGGCCCTGATACAGCACTTCGGCGCCCAAACCGGCCGTGGCAGCCGGCAGCAACGCCAGCGTCCAGGCATGCAGCGAACGGCGCAGCCGTCCGGGCGGCACGCGGGTGGTCGCCAGCCGCATCAGCAAACGGTCACCCCACCAGCGCAATCCCCCCAAAAGCAGCAGCGTCAACGCGACGCCAGACCAGACCGGCACGCCACTGGCCAGCGCGGCAATGCGCAACGCTTCAAGCCGCTGATTGGCACGCAGCAGGTCGCCGGGGAGTTCCAGTTGCAAATCAGTCCAGAACAGGCTGCTCAAAATAGAGGCGGTGCGCTCGCCCAGCCGGGCCTGGAACTCCGAGCGGCGCAGCGCGGTAATTTTTCCGGCGGTCTGATCGCTTTCCACGGCCAGCAGCTTGGCGCGTTTGAGCTGCGCGTCCAGCACGGCGCGGGCTTTGTTCAGCTCTGCGCGCAAGGCCGCCACATCGGCCACTTCTTTTTGTCCCGCTGCCAGCGGCCCCAGTTCATCAAGCCGCGCCTGGACACTGGCCAGTTGCGGCTCCAGCGCAGCCGCAGCCACATCGGCCTGCGCGCCAGCGTTGAGCACCAGCACGCGCAGGGCGGGCAGACTGGACACGTCTTTGGGCGGGTTATCGAGGACTTTTTGCGCACTGTCAATCTGCGCACGCGCAGCGTCCAGTGACGGGTCAATGCTTTCGGGTTGTGCCTGTGCGCCCACCATGACCAGCAGAAAAAGCCCCGCGAGCAGCAGGCTGCGGGCGCAGTTCAGCGTTGCGCGAAAAGAATCAAGCCGGTGAATAGCCGACGCGCGCCAGCGCAGCCAGAAAATGCTCATGAAATGACCTGGGCACGGAGCAACATAAGATTTGGATTCGTGAAAACCGCCATCATAAATGCGGCTCCGCCATTGCTGCGCACCCAGCGCAGTGCCTGCGCGTTCTGATTTTTCTGAACGACTTCGGCCGGAAACAAACGCGCTGAAACCGTAGAAGACCAGCAATTCAGGCCGTAGCCGGCACCAGCACCGTGCGCCGCACCCGCCGCACATTGAAGGCGCTGGCAATCAATATGCCCTGAATCAATGCCAGCCCCAGCAAGATGCCCCGGTACTGACCGTGGTCCATCAAGGTGCCAAAGATCAGCGGCGACAAAGCCTGGCCAATGTCCAGCCCTGCATACACCACGCCATACACCCGGCCCGACGCATTTTCAGGGGTCGAGCGCTTGACCAGCAAGTCACGCGAAGGCCCGGCAATGCCCGCGCCAAAACCCATCACGCCAAACAGCACCGGCACCATCCAGGCCGCCAGCGTTCCCAGCGCCAGCAACAGGGCAACCCCTGCCGCCAGCCCCATGCCGGCCGCCACCACCCGCTCGCAGCGGCTGGGGTCTGCGGCCAGAAAACCGCCCAACAGCATGCCGCCCGCGCTGCACAGCATGTAGATCGTCAGGCACATCGCCGCCAGCGACAGCGGCACATCGTGCAGATGGCGCGCCGCCTCAGGCGCAAACGCCTGCACCACGCTCAGCACCATCGCAAACCAGAAGAAAAAGGTAAAGCACATCCACACCGCCGGAATCTTCAGGAACCCCAGCAGACTTTCACCCGCCGGTGCATCTTTGGCGGGCACTACCACTTTCAGCGCCAGTTTGTCGCGGTTGACCAGCAACACGGCCAGCACGGCAAAGGCCAGCCCACCCGCAACCGCCAGTGCCACGCGCCAGGAAAACGCAAACGTCAGCCCGACCATCAGCGCCGGTGCCAGCGCCCAGCCCAGACTGCCGGTGATACCGTGCACGCTGTAGGCATGGCCCAGACGGGACGGGCTGACCTTGCGGTTCAGCAGCGTGTAGTCCGCCGGATGAAACACCCCGTTGCCCAGACCGCCGACCACCGCAAAACCCGCCAGCATCCAGTAACTGGTGCTGACCGAATACCCCAACGCCGCAACACCCAGCAAAGCCAGACCGCCAAAAAGAATCGGTCGCGGGCCAAACCGGTCCACCACAAAACCCGACAGCGCCTGCACCGCACACGACACGACGAAAAAAATCGTCATCAAAAAACCCAGCTCGGCATAGCTGACCAGGAACGCATCCTTGAGCCACGGGAACAGCGGCGCCAGCAGCAACTGGCTGAAATGGCTGATCAGGTGGGCCAGACCGACCAGGCCAATCACGCTGGCGTCGTTGCGCAGGGGAACGGCGCTGGCAGGCTTGTTCAGGGTGCTTGAAGTATTCATGGCGCTATCGTAGTATTGGCGCCGGATTCTGAATGGCGACAAAAAGCCATGTTTCAGCGAATTTCAGACAAATAAGTCGCCCTGCCCCGCAGCGCCCAAATCCGGCTATAAAACGCCCGCTTTGCATCCGCAGTCGATCCCGCACAACGCCCCACAAAACGGCCCGCCCACGCCCATGCTTCAACCCCACAGCCGACTTCAGCGCATACCGGTAGGCGACACCGACGGCTTCACGCCCACGCCGGAGCGTCCGGTACGGGTGCGGGCGCGCGCCATGCCGGCGGATGTGCATTTTGAGCCGCATTCGCACGCCTGGGCCCAACTGGCGTGTTGCGCCAGCGGCTTGCTGCAGGTCACGGCCAGTCACAGCGCCACCGAGCGCTGCAAAACCGACGAAATCACCTACATCGTGCCGCCCACCCGCGCCGTGTGGATTGCGCCCGGCGCGCGGCATCACATCACCGTGCTGGAAGACGCCGAATTCAGAACGCTCTACCTGGACATCAGCGCCACGCCCACAGGCTGGCAGGGTTGCCGCGTGATCATGGTCGCGCCGCTGCTCCGCGAACTGGTGCAGTCGCTTGACGCATCGGCCGGCCAGCCGCTCAGCCCGGCGCGCGAAAGCTGGCTCAGCGCGCTGATACTGGACGAAATCACGCATGCCGACACGCAGGCGCTGGGCGTTCCCCTGCCCCATCCGCAAACCGGCGACAAACGCCTGCGCGCCTTGTGCCAGGCCGTGCTGCGCGCCCCTGCCGAGCGCGCCACCTTGTCCGAATGGGCGGCCAGTATTGGTGCCAGCGAGCGCACCGTGGCACGCTTATTCAGGGACGAACTCGGCATGCGCTACCAGCAGTGGCGCCAGCAGGCCATCCTGGCCCATGCCCTGCCCTTGCTGACGCGCGGCCTGCCGATAAGCGAAGTGGCCGCCGCCAGCGGCTACGCCAGCGACAGCGCGTTTTCCGCCATGTTCAAGGCCGCCATGGGCCAGCCGCCCAGCTATTTCCAGAACAAAAACGGGCTGTAGCCAATCGCGCTATCGCCCGCATCAACCAGAGAAACCCCATGAACACTTTTAACCTGCAACGCTTTGTAGAGGGCCAAGCGCCGGTCTATGCAGACGTACTGGACGAACTGCGCGCCGGCAAGAAAACGAGCCATTGGATGTGGTTCATCTTCCCTCAGCACGTTGCGCTAGGCCGCAGCGCTATGGCGAAGTACTACGGCATCGCCTCGCAGGCTGAAGCGCTGGCTTACCTGGCGCATCCCTTGCTGGGCAAGCGGCTGCTGGAATGCACGGGGCTGATGCTGGCCGCCAACGGCAAGACCGCGCTGGACATTCTTGGGGCGACTGATGAACGCAAGTTTCACTCGTGCATGACGCTTTTTCAGGCCACACGGCCCGATCTGCCCGTGTGGAATGCAGCGCTTGGCAAATACTTTGGCGGAACGCTGGATGCCGCCACCCTCGCCTTGCTTTAAATGGGCGCTCTGCAAACAGGCATTTTTGCTATCTATTAAATAGCTGGCTGCGCCCGTCCACATTGCGCATACGGCTTATTTGGCTTAAAAATCAGCAATTTTTTGGCCCCGATGAGACGCTTGACGGTGCGCAAACCGCTGTGCACCCTTAAAAAGAACCGCAACCACCCTGTTTTCAGCATAAAAACCGCCTCTAGCGCACGCAGTGCATGCGCAACCAGCTATCAATAACAGAGCGCGCCTAGCGCAAAGCCTGCGCCGCGCCTCAAAGCAGGCGCTTGATTAGCCCCATCACTTGGTCAAACCGTTTTCCATACGGCGGATAAAACAAGTCCCCCCGCGCCCAGCGGGACTGGAACAGCACCGGCTTTTGCTGCGTCAGGCGCAAAAAGCCGGTTTCGCCGTGGTACGCGCCCCACCCACTTTCGCCCACGCCGCCAAAAGGCAGGTTCGGATGCGCAATGTGCATCAGCGTGTCGTTCACCGTCACGCCGCCGCTGACCGTGCGCGCCAGCACCTGGTCGCGTGCGGCGCTGTCAAGGCCAAACCAGTACAGCGCCAGCGGTCGGGGCCTGGCGTTGATGAAGCTGATCGCTTCGTCCAGCTTGTCATACGCCAGCACCGGCAAGATGGGGCCAAAGATTTCTTCTTGCAGCAGCCGCGCACCGGGCGCCAGACCAAACACCAGCACCGGCGCCATTTGCCGCGACGCATTGCCAGCGGTGGCCGCGCCGGGATTGATGACCTGCAGCCGTGCACCTTCGTCTTGCGCCTGTGCCAGCAGCGCCTGCAGGCGTTCATGGTGGCGCGGGCTGATGATGGCGGCGTAATCGGGGTTGCCTGCAATCGTGGGAAACAGCGTCGCCACCGCGCGCGCAAAAGCCTCGCCAAATGCAGCTTCACGGCCCCGGGGCAGCAACACATAGTCAGGCGCAATGCAGGTCTGGCCGGCGTTGAGCAGCTTGCCGTGGGCAATCTTGATGGCGGCCTGTTCCAGGTCGCACGACGCATCAACAATGCACGGCGATTTGCCGCCCAGCTCCAGCGTGGTGGGCGTCAGGTTGGCGGCGGCCGCCTCGGCCACCTTGCGGCCCACGGCGGTTGAGCCGGTAAAAAACAGGTGGTCAAACGGCAGGCTGGAAAATTCGGCGGCGACAGCGCCATCGCCCTGCACCACGCACACCTCGTCAGGCGCAAAGGCCTGGCCGATCAGCGCGGCCAGCAAGGCTGACGTTTGCGGCGTCAGCTCGCTGGGCTTGAGCATCACGCGGTTGCCGGCGGCCAGCGCCGTAATGACCGGCCCGAGCGCCAGTTGCACCGGATAGTTCCACGGCGAAATCACGCCCACCACGCCCAAGGGCTGGCGCTGCAGACAAGCATGGGCCGGCAATAGGTACAGCGGCGTACTGACCTTGACCGGCTTCATCCACCTAGGCAAGTTTTTCAGCGTGCTGGAAATCAGCGTGCGCAACACAAACAGATCGGCAATTTCGGTCAACTGTGGCGAACGCACGCCAAAATCGGCCTGCACGGCCTGCGCCAGCGCCGCGCCATGCGTGTCCAGCAGCGTGCGGATTTTCAGCAGCCGCTCGCGGCGCACGGCCAGCGAAACTTCGGCCTGCGCACGGCTGGCGCGGTGCTGGGCGTCAAAAAGGGATTGCAGGCGAGAAGGCGGTGGGATGGAAATCATCGCGCGATGATAGGGGCGCACGGGTTTGTACATTAGAGGCTTGGCTCCAGCCGCCGCACGCAGTTACCCACCCCCACTTTCAGGATTTACATGCACCCATCACACCACCCGTTCAGGCCCTATGCCGTGGCCGCCGCCCTTCTTTTAAGCGGCTGCGGCCTGTCCAGCGCCGAAGAAGTTGGCGCGGTCGATACCGTCTTCAAGTTCATCGGCCCTGACCACAAAATCGTGGTCGATGCCTATGACGACCCGAAAGTCACGGGCGTAACTTGCTACGTGTCGCGCGCCAAGACCGGCGGCATCAAGGGCGCTTTCGGCCTGGCCGAGGACAAGTCGGACGCCTCGATTGCCTGCCGCCAGACCGGCGTCATCAGCTTTGGCGGCAAACCGCTGGACAAACAGGAAGAAATGTTCAGCGAACGCATTTCGCTGGTTTTCAAGCGGTTGCGCGTGGTGCGCATGGTCGATGCCAAACGCAATACGCTGGTCTACCTGACCTATTCAGACCGACTGGTCGAGGGTTCGCCGCAAAACAGCGTGACGGCGGTGCCGGTGCCTGCGGGAACTGTCATTCCGGTGAAATAGTCTATTAACCAGCGGCGCGGCAGCAGACAAGCGCTGCATTGGCCGTTGATTCAACGCAGTGAAGGCGGCAGCAATTTGCGCTACCCTGCATTCAGACATGCATTTCGTATTGAAAGGCTTTCATGGAATTCAAGGACTACTACACCATCATGGGCGTGCCGCGCGAAGCGAAGCCCGACGACATCAAGCAGGCCTACCGCAAGCTGTCGCGCAAATACCATCCCGATGTCAGCAAGGAAAAAGACGCCGAAGCCCGCTTCAAGGAGCTTGGCGAAGCCTACGAAGTCCTGAAAGACCCGGAAAAACGCGCGGCCTACGACCAGCTGGGCGCCAACTGGAAAGAAGGCCAGGAATTCCGCCCTCCGCCCGAATGGAACGCAGGCGCCGAACGTGCCGGGCAAGGCGCGCAGTGGCAATTCAATAACGGCGACGCGGGTGACCACAGCGACTTTTTTGAAACGCTGTTCCGCCAGGGTTTTGGCAGCGCGGGGGCAGGTGGCGGCGCGAGAAGCACAGGCCGCCGTCCGAGCTTTAGCGCACCGGGAGAAGACCGCCACGCCAAGATCCAGATCGATCTGGAAGACTCGTACAGCGGCGTCACCCGCACCATCAGCCTGCGCGTTCCCGAGATGAGCGACCAGGGTCACGTCATCCCGCGTGAGCACCAGATCACCTTCACCGTTCCCAAAGGCATCCGCGCCGGGCAGCACATTCGGCTGGCGGGCCAGGGCTCGCCGGGCGTCGGCCAAGGCGCGCCAGGTGACCTGTACCTGGACGTGGAATTCAAGCCACATCAGCGCTACCGGGTGGACAAACACGATGTGTACATGGACTTGCCCATCGCGCCTTGGGAGGCTGCGCTGGGGGCCGAGGTAGAAGCACCCACACCAAGCGGGCGGGTTGAAGTCAAGGTTCCGGCGGGTTCAGCCACGGGCCGCAAACTGCGGCTCAAAGGACGCGGGCTGCCGGGCGTCACGCCGGGCGACTTTTATTTTGTGCTGCAAATTGTGGTGCCCACGGCCGACACGGACAGCGCCAAAGCGTTTTACGAAAGCATGGCCAGCCAGTTCAAATCCTTCAACCCGCGCGCCAAACTGGAAGGCTAGTCATGACACAGGACAACACCGCCACCTATATCACCGGCTTTATTCTTGAAGACCAGACTGGTCTGAACCTTGACGACCTGTGCCGAGCCTGTGCCGCAGATGCCGACCGGATTATTGAACTGGTCCACGAAGGCGTGCTGGCCCCGGCGGGTGAAAAGCCCGATTACTGGCGCTTTACCGGCGTGCATCTGCACCGCGCACGCGTGGCACTGCGGCTGGAAAACGACTTGGGCGTGAACCTTGCCGGCGCGGCGCTGGCGCTGGAACTGCTTGATGAACTCGACAACCTGCGGGCGCGGCTGCAAAGGCTGGAGTCCGCCCGATACTGAACCTTGCGGGGATGAATTCTGACTGATTCGCTGATTGACCGGTTGATCTCATGCCACACAGGACTTGAACCCTCAGAACACCATCAAGCCGCATAAAAGATGTGGCACGCAATTGTGATGCGGCCGACAAGGCGATGAACTGCTGGATTTAAAATCAGCTGATGGATATGTCTGTAACCGTTACGCCCTCACACACCTCCGGCACTGCCGACCCTGATATGGAACGCCGTTTCGGGTCGCTTGCGCGCCTGTACGGCCCGGAAGGTGCGCAGCGGATTCGTGCTGCGCACATTGTGGTGGTGGGCCTGGGCGGTGTGGGTTCATGGGCGGCCGAGGCGGCTTCGCGCAGCGGTGTGGCGCGCCTGACATTGATCGATCTCGACCATATTGCGGAATCCAACATCAATCGTCAGGTTCATGCTCTGGGCAGCACGGTGGGCCAATCCAAAGTTCAGGCGATGCGGGAACGAATTGCGCAGATCAATCCGCATTGCCAGGTGGACTGCATTGAGGAATTTGTAGATGCCGAAAATTGGCCCGCCCTGCTTTCGCTTGACGCGCTATTTGACAGGCAAGAATTTGTCGTTATTGATGCATGCGATCAGGTAAAAGCCAAATCGGCGATGGCGGCATGGGCCATCAAGAACAAAGTAAGTTTGATCAGTGTTGGTGCGGCAGGTGGAAAGCGGCTGGCGCATCGCGTTGACATTGATGACCTGTCACAGGTCACGCACGATCCGTTGCTTGCGCAGATGCGCTATCGCTTGCGCAAGGAACATGGGGCCGCTCGCGTGGGAAAGATGGGCGTCATGTGTGTTTTCAGTCGTGAAGAAGTCCTGAAGCCCAACGCGCAAAGCGCATTGAATCAGCAGATCGATAGTGCTGAAGCCACCCTCACGGAGCAGACTATCCCGCTTGTCCAGACAGATGGAACGCTCAATTGCCACGGCTATGGTTCTATCGTTTGCGTTACCTCCACATTTGGAATGTGCGCTGCAAGTTGGGCCCTGAATAAAATTGCAGGTATTTTTTGAAAGCGCAGTAAAAGTAACGTTATAATTTGAGGCTGCACTGCATACGACACAGTGCAACCAAGAAGAAATTCTCGGGACGTTAGCTCAGTTGGTAGAGCAGCGGACTTTTAATCCGTTTGTCGTGGGTTCGACCCCCGCACGTCCCACCAGTTCTAAGCCCATAGGCACTAGCCCCACATTACTAAACCAGTAGCGTGGGGCTTTTTAATTTTTAGTCCGGCTACGGCTTGCGCCTCTGGTCGACAAAACAGATCGTTTCAAATTCAGTCGCTGCTGAGCCCATCGTTTTTCTTCAAATTTCCCTTGGATGAGGTTGTGCGAGTAGTTGTGTATAAGGAAACGCATTCGCCCGACTCACTCCCGCACTCCAAAGTTATTTGAAATGAATAAATCCATCTTTTCAGCCATCTTGCTGGGTAGCCTTGTTTCTGCACAAGCTGCCCCGCCCGCACCGCAGTCCCCTGCAAAGCACCCACTGATCGCAAACTGGTCTTGGGCGCTGCCTGGCAAACAATGCACGGAAACCCTGCGCTACTTGGCCAATGGGACGCGCGCAAGCACCAGCGGCGAAGAAGTCGCAAAAAGCCGTTACGAAGTCACTCCCGTCCCCAGCTTGCTTGGTTTTTACAGAGTCATTGAAATCGTCACCGAAACCAATGGCAAAGCCGACTGCGCAGGCGATGTGCATGAGGTATCCGGCGAGCCGGTGACACGATTCATTCAGTTAAGCCCTAAAAAAGACCAGCTGATTGTCTGCAAGGAAGAGTCGCTCAAGGCCTGCTTTGGGCCTTTGAAACGAGAATTGAAATAAGGCTTTTCAGCCCATCTCAGGCAATCAGCGACTGCAGCACGCCAGGCTCGAAATGCTGCCCGATGTAATCGGCCAGCCCGTCAAACACCGATTCCAGCGTCGGCGTGGCAGCACCAAACAGCGCCTGCAACACGCGCGGGTCTTCAAACATCCCGTGCAGGTACAGGCCCAGCACATTGCCCGCACCGTTTTGCCAGCCCAGACCGTCGGACATGACCGGATGCGCAATGTCGCCCGCAGCCGCCATCGCGGTATGCGGCGCAGTCTGGCCGTGGTGGATTTCATAGCCCTGCACTTCCACGCCTGACAAAGCAGCCCACATCCCACGCACCGGCGCGAACCTGGCGTGCCGATGCCGCACCGTCTTGGTTTCGTCAAACAGCGTGACCACTGGCAGCAATCCCAAGCCGGGGCCGTTGCCGTCGATGCCGTGCGGGTCGATCAGCGCTTCACCCAGCATCTGCAGGCCGCCGCAAATGCCCAGCACTGCGCCGCCCCGGTGGGCATGAGCGGCAATCGCCTGGTCCAGCCCCTGCGCGCGCAGCCAGGCCAGGTCGGCGCTGGTGGCCTTGGAGCCGGGCAGGATGATCCAGTCATCGGCGTCCAAACCGGCCAGCTCGGACGGGCTGCGCACCCATTTCAGGCGCACACCGGGAACATTCTTCAGCGGCTGAAATTCGTCCAGGTTGCTGATGCGCGGATAGGCAATTACGGCGACGGTCTTGGTGACCTTGCCAGCAGCCGTGCTGCGGTCGTCAAACACGCCGTCTTCTTCAGGCAGGCCGTGCTGCCACCACATCGGCAAGGTGGCCACCGCCGGCACGCCGGTCAGGTCCTGCAGCATCTGCGGGCCGGGCGCGAGCAGGCTGGCATCGCCCCGGAACTTGTTCAGCACAAAGCCTTTGATCCGTTTTTTCTCGGCGTCATCGAGCATCGCCCAGGTGCCGTACAGATGGGCAAACGCGCCGCCCCGGTCGATGTCGGTGACCAGCAGGCAAGCGGCGTTGGCGTGCAGCGCCACGCGCATGTTGACGATGTCGCTCGACTTGAGGTTGATTTCGGCCGGCGAGCCCGCGCCCTCAATCACCACCACATCGTTTTCAGCCCGCAAATCGTCCAGCGCCTGCGCCACCACCGGCCAGACCGACAGGCTGCGGCCGCGCCACTCCATGCGTGAAAGTTCAGGATTCACCTGCCCCATCAACACCACCTGGCTTTGCGTGTCTTTTTCAGGCTTGAGCAGCAACGGGTTCATGCGCACCTCGGGCGTGGCACGGGCTGCCAGCGCCTGGAAATACTGCGCGCTGCCGATCTCGCCACCCGCCACCACGCGGGCGTTGTTGCTCATGTTCTGCGCCTTGTAGGGCGCAACCTTCAAGCCCTGGCGGGCATAATAGCGGCACAGCGCGGTGGTCAGCCAGCTTTTGCCGGCCCCGCTGGTGGTGCCGAGGACCATGACGCAGCGGGCCAAAGGCGATTTATCGGGGGTCATGCGGGCCTTTGTGGATCAATTTTTGATGGCGGTTAGCGATGTCCACGCCATTTTCAGCGCAGTTTGCGCCGCCGGTGGCTGCACGCTGACGCGTACATGGCCGGGCAAGCCGAATGAGGTGGTGTCGCGCAGTTTGATACTGTGGGTTCGCAATCGGGCCAGCGCTTCTTGCAAGCTCAGGCCTTGAGGCAATACTGGTTTTGCACAGAAAAAATTGGCATCGCTGGGCAGGCAAACCCAACCCAGGGACTCGCACACATCGATTTGCCGGGCTTTCCAGTGGCGCAGCGTGACCAGGCTTTCGGCCAGCCAGGCTTGCACATCGGGGCGCGTCCAGGCTTGGAGCAGCGCGACGCCATGCGCGCCAACGGGCCAGGACGGGCTGAGCTGGTCGAGGGCGACAACGGTTGCTTCGGCATGCATCGGCGCAATCGCATATGCGGCGCGCACGCCGGTCAGGCCCAGCGCCTTGTTCGGCGTCCAGAGTTGCCAGACGGTTTGCAGTTGCGCTGTGGTCAATGTCGGCGCGCCGCTGAGCCGCAGCGGCTCGTAGGCACGGTCCAGCACACACAAAGTGTCAGGGCCAGCAAACGAACGCGGAGAAAGGCCGCCCTGCGCAATTTCAACCCCTCCGAGGGGCGGCGAAGCGACAAGCGTGTGGGCCATTTCGTCCAGTCCCGCTTGCGCAAGCCCGAGTGGGCTGGACGGCTCGCAGGCCCAGAGCAATTGCGCGTCAGCAGGTTCGGCGGCAACCACCAACTTGTGCGCGTGGGCAGCCTGCGCATAGTCGCCATAGCTGTGCGGCGGCAGCCAGACGGTGTCGCCCTGCCCCGTCGTTTGCGCAATCAGGGCGGTAATGCGAAAAATAAATTCGCTGGCGCTGGCGGCCAGCACCACACGGTACGGATCGACGCCATGAAAATTAGCCAGTTGCTGGCGCAAGGCGCTGTAGCTGGCGTCGGGGTATTGGCTGGCATCGGCTTTCTGGACGGCCGCTTGTGCCATTGGGCACGGCGCGCAGGCGTTGCTGTTGGTTGAAAAATCGTGCAGCGCCGCGCCGAAGCGGTCAGGGCCGCCATGAATGCGCGGGGCTTGCAAGGGCATGGCGTTTGTCACATCCATGAAATTACTATAAAAATCATAGCTGCTAGCGCCCATGCAGCCTGCACAAAGACCACTTTTGATGCATATTTCTGCGCCATCAGCACATCCCCGGCCTGCGGCGCGCGTCCAGTGGCATTCAGGGTGTACACGCCGGGCTTGCTGACGCTGATACCCAGCGCCAGCGCCATCGCCGCCATCGGCCAGCCGCTGTTGGGCGACGGGGTTTTGGCTGCTTGGCGTTGCATTTTCCCCGGCCAGAAGTTGCCCGTGACGCCCATCAGCAGCCCGCCCGTCAGCCGCGCCGGCAACCACGACAGCACATCGTCGGCATGCGCCGCCCATTTGCCGGCCCATTCCCAGTGCTGGCCTTTGTAAGTGCCCCGGTAGCCCCACATGGCATCGGCGGTGTTGGCGAAACGGTAAACGGCCGCACCTGGCAAGCCGAACAGCACGAACCAGAAAATCGGTGCCACCACCGAATCGTTGAGGTTTTCAGCGAGGGTTTCGATGACGCTTTCGCGCACCTGCACCGCTGTCAGCGGCGCGGTGTCGCGGCTGACCAGCCACGACAGGCGCGCGCGTCCGGCGGCCAGCGACTGCTGCAGGGCCGTTTCAACCGCGCCGGCTTCGTCATGCAACATGCGCCAGGACAGCATGGACTTGGTGAGCCAGGCCATTGCAATGAACAACGCTGCGGCAGCCAGCCCGGTTTCCAGCGCCGGTTGCATGATGAAGCGGGCCAACTGCCAGAAGGCCAACGCCTGGAGCGCCCAGGCCAGCGCGGCAACGCCCACCGCGCCCATGCACCACGCCAGCGCGCCGAGGACAAACGCCAGCGCAGGCGGACAAGCCACGCTGACGCGGCCGCAAGCCTTGAGGTAATGGCCGATCCAGACCACCGGATGAATCGCCATCGGCGGCTCGCCAAAACGGCGGTCAATCCACAAGGCCAGCAGCATGACTGTCAGCCCTACCAGCGCCAGCGCGGACGTGCTCAATCCGGCCATGCCGCCGGGATTCAGAAACGGGAAAAAACCGACCCCGACCATCAGCATGTCAGACGTCCGAGCCCTGGCCTTGTGCTGCGTCCCTGGCGGCAGGCGCTGCCAATTGACCCCAGCCGTCGTCAAACACCATGTCCGACAGCGCAGCCCGGCGCGCCCATTTTTCGGCTTGCAGCATGGGCTGGTCGTAAAAGGCGTGAACTGGCCCCAGGCACAACAGGGCGATGGGCTTGCTGCCTTCGGGCATCTTCAGCAGTTCTGCCAGTTTCACCGGGCAAAAAATCGACACCCAGCCCATGCCCAGCCCCTCGGCGCGGGCGGCCAGCCAGAGGTTTTGAATCGCGCAGGCGGCAGACGCCAAGTCCATCTCGGGCAGGGTGCGACGGCCAAACACATGCGCTTCGCGTCCCGGCGGCAGCGCCACCACCAGCAACTCGGCGGCGTCGAGCACGCCCTGCACTTTCAGCGCCATGAATTCGTCTTCGCGCGCGCCCAGCGCCTGTGCGGTCAGCACGCGTTCCTGCTCGACCAGCGCATGCATGCTTTCACGCAGCGCCTGGCTGCGCACCCGGATAAAGCGCCACGGCTGCATGAAACCGACACTGGGCGCATGGTGCGCGGCCGACAGCAGGCGCTGCAGCAGGTCGTCAGCCACCGCGCCGCCGCTGAAATGGCGCATGTCGCGCCGCTCGTAAATGGCGCGGTAGACCGCCTCGCGCTCGGGCAGGCTGAAGGCGTGGGTGGCGTGAGGGGTAGCAGCAGGCGCGTTCACACCCTCAGTCTTCAATGCCGCGCTGGGCCGGAATGCCCGCATTGAACGCATGCTTGATTTTGGTCATTTCGGTCACGGTATCGGCCAACGCAATGATCTCGGGCGGGCAGCGCCTGCCGGTGATGACCACATGCACGTCGTTGGGCCGGTTTTGCAGCGTCAGCAGCACGTCGTCCAGCGGCATCCAGCCGTAAATCAGCGGATAGGTCAGCTCGTCGAGCACGACCATGAAGTTCTCGCCGCTCATGATTTCTGCCTTGGCTTTTCCCCAGCCGTTGCGCGCCAGCTGGGCCGAATGCGCCAGGTCCTGGCTTTTCCAGCTGAAACCGTCGCCCAGCCCTTCAATCGGAATGCCGAGCTGCTCGAACATGCGGTGTTCGCCAAAGCGGGCGCTGGGCACCTTCATGAACTGGAAAATCTTGACGGTTTTGCCGTGTACATGGTGGCGGCCGTGAGCGCGGAGCGCCAAGCCAAAGGCGGCGGTGCTTTTGCCCTTGCCGTCGCCGGTGTTGACGATCAGCAGGCCCCGGCGTTCACCTTCGGGTTTTTCATAGGGCTTGTCTGACGGTGGGGTTTCTATTTGCATGGGGCTCGCTGTGCAGAAGGGTGGAAATCAGGGCTGAGTTGTACCGTCTCGCCAATGATAAGCAAGCCGGGCTGAGGGCCATACCCTATCGCACGCGCAACCAGGTCGCGCAACCCGGTAGCCATCACGGTCTGGGTGGCGCGCGCGCCATCGCGCACGATGGCGGCAGGGGTGTCGGGCGCCAGGCCGTGTGCAATCAACTGCTGGGCGATCTGCGGCAGGCGCTGCAGGCCCATGTAAAAAACGCGCGTTTGGCCGGTCTTTGCCAAGGCTGTCCAGTCGTGTGTCGCGTTGTCGTCGGCCAGGTGGCCGGGCAAGAAAACACAGCTCGCCGCCAGGTCGCGGTGGGTCAAGGGAATACCCGCCGCTGCCGAACAGGCGCTGGCAGCCGTCACGCCCGGCACCACCTCAAAGGCAATGCCTGCCGCCTGCAAGGCCTGCACCTCTTCGCCGCCGCGCCCGAACACATAGGGGTCACCGCCCTTGAGCCGAACCACTCGCCGCCCCCTGCGCGCATGCTGAACCAGCAGCGCATGAATGCCGGTTTGCGGCACGGAATGATTTCCCAGCGCCTTGCCCACATACACGCGCTCTGCAGACTCGGGGATCAAGGCCAGCACCTCGGGCGTGATCAGGCGGTCATACATCACCACCTCGGCGCGCTGAAGCCGGTCACGCGCCCGCAGGGTCATCAGATCGACCGGGCCGGGCCCGGCACCTACGATGGAGACAAACCCCTGGCCGGACGGCTGCAGGGTTTCAGCGTGCATCGCAGCCATCCGGTCCCTGGTGAAACACCAGATCGGCCACAGGCTGGCCGCCGACCAGATGCTGATCGATGATGCGGTCCATGTTGGCCGGGGTGACGTTGTAGTACCACACGCCATCAGGCTGCACACACATGACCGGCCCGCCCTTGCAAGCGGCAAAGCAGCTCACCCGGCTGCGCTTGACGCGCATCTCACCCTCGTTCAGCCCGGCCGCCTTGAACTTGTCGCCCAGACTGTCGAACAGTTGCTGGGAAGCGCCGTCCTGGGTGCAGCGCGACCCGGTGCAGACCAGCAGGTGACGTTTGTAGTGGCCGATTTTTGGCTTGACTACGTCGCTCATGTTTCCGATTCCTCGACGCTGGCCGCTTCTTCCTTGACCGCCACTTCTTCTGTCTGCGTTAACAGCACGGCCTCGATATAGTCCGCCGGCAGTTTGTGCAGCAGCGCCAGCGCCGCAATGCTTTCGCCCTCGGCATGGTCAGCCTTCAGGTTTTCCATCCAGCCCAGCAAGCCAGTGGACAGCGAGCGGCCAGGCCTTTCGCCCTGGCGGGTACTGCCGTCACCATGCAGCTCGTATTTGTTGGCGTAGCCGCGTGGTGTGACCATCAGGCCATGACGGATAAAGGTGTTGCTGTTGCCAATCAACACCGTCGTCAGCATGCCGATGTCGCAGTCGGACATTTTGTCCAGCGTGGTGAACTCAATGCGCTCGCGGCGGCGATACGCTGACTTGACCACCGCCACCGGCGTGTCTGGCCTGCGGTGCCGAAGGAACAGTCGCTGCGCTTCCACGATTTGCTGGGTACGCCGACCGCTCTTGGGGTTGTACAAGGCCACCACAAAGTCAGCGGCGGCTACCGCGTCCAGGCGGCGGGCAATCACCGGCCAGGGCGTGAGCAGGTCGGACAATGAGATGGAGCAAAAGTCATGCGTGAGCGGCGCACCCACCAGCGCCGCGCAGGCGTTGATGGCCGATGCGCCCGGCACGACTTCGACCTCCACGTCGGACTCAGGCGTCCAGCCGGCCTGAAACAGCACCTCGTAGGTGGGCCCTGCCATGCCGTACACGCCAGCATCGCCGGAAGAAATCAGCGCCACTTTTTTGCCTTCGCGGGCGCTGGCCAGCGCATGCACGGCGCGGTCGAGTTCTTCGGTCATGCCCTTGCGCACGACCTCTTTGCCTTCCAGCAAATCAGCCACCAGCTTGATATAGGTGACATAACCCACCACCACGTCAGCCTCGGCAATGGCCGCGCGCGCGCGGTGTGTCATGTGGTCGTGGCTGCCGGGGCCAATGCCCACCAGCATGATTTTTCCTTGCGGGCAGATCATGGGTTCACCGCCTTGCCGGCGGATGCACGCGGCTTGGCGCGTTCAAACGTTGCCTTCATCACCGGACGCAGCCAGCGCTGGAACGCCGCGCCGCACACCAGTCCCATCGACACCCAGAACGACAGCGACAGCCAAGTGGTAGCCCAGATGAACTGCGTGCCAAGCTCGCGCAATTGCGCCTGTGCCTCGCCGCTAAAACCGCCCAGCGGGTCAGCGGTGATGTGCGGCGCACCCACGACAAAAGGCAAGGCCAGCCATGCCGCCACGGCTGCCCAACGCCATGGACCGCGCAGGCCAGCCAGAGAAACACACGCCAGCGCAGCGCTGCCTGCCGCCAGCACCCACCAGCCCTGGCGCGAGCCCAGGCGGGCTGCGTCCATGCCGGGAATCTCGGCATGCAAGCCGAGCGATGGCCAGAAATGGAAACTGAGCCAGCCTGCAGCGGCCACCAGCAAAGCCAGCGGCAAAGAACGCATTGCCGTGCCGCGCCATAGGCAGACACCCATGACGGCAAACACCAGCAGCGCCATGCTGAAGGCATGCAGGACGTTGGCTACCCAGGTCCATGCATTGCGCTCAATGCCATTGGCCGGCGCCCATTCTTCAGCAGCACCGTGCGCATGGGCTGGCGCGACGCCTTCAGCATGTGCGTGCGGCAAGGCCGCCACCGGCGCGGCCGGTGCTTCGGCCTTTTGCCCCTCGTACATTTCGGCGGCATGAATAATCGGCACCGCCTGCCATTGCTGCACACCCGACTGGACACTGCCAACCAGCACTGCGGCCATCAGCGAGGCCCAGATCAATCGTTGAAAAATCATGGTTGATTCCCTGGTTCAGTGGCAAGGCTTGACGGTGACGTGGCGCACGTCATGCGCGGCGTTGTGCGCCAGTGGGCTTTCGGCAAAAGCCACGCCATACAGCACGACCAGCCCCAGAGCGGAACCAGCGGCAAGTTGCAGCAACAGGCTGCGGGTTGCGCTGGCAGGCAACAAAACAGAAGAATCAGAAGAGGCAGAGGTGGAAGATGTATTCATGGGTTGCTCCATTTCGGGTTAAAAAACTAAAAAATTCACACAGAAAAACGATGGCAACGGGCCAGTGACACCGTGGCGTTGCGTCCGTCGGCACCCCGGCACTTGTGCTTTTCCAGCAGCAATGCGGTGACGGGAAGCGTCTGCCCTGCCGCCGACCCGGCCAGCAAGGCAGCCGCTTCGCTGACTGACGGGCTGCCGGTGTATTTGCGCACCGTCTCGGACGGGTTGGGCACCGGCACGGCGGCCAGCTGCGCGGGGGTGTAGAAGGTCAGCGTCCAGCCGTGCCGCGCGGCCAGGGCCAGCAGCCCCGGCTCGTCAGCCTTGAGGTCAATGCTGGCAGCGGCTGCCACGTCGGACAGATGTGCGCCCGCCAGCGCCAGCGCCTCGTCGAGCGCTTGCTGCAGCGTTGCCAGCGGCGTGCCACGGTCGCAGCCCAGACCGACGGCGATGCTGACGGCCTCAGCGCTCATGCGGCTTGCGGCGGGCGGTACACCACCAGCCGTTCGTTGAGCTGTTGCCAGCGTTCAGCAGTCACTGGCGCATGGGTGATCCACAGCACCGCCTTGAAATGGTTCAGGTCAACGTCTTCAAAACGCTCGAATTTGTGAATGCTGGGCGGCAGTGGCGTGGGCCGGGTCCACCAGTTCGGGCTGCCGGCTTCCTGCACCACGGCCACCGGCTCGCCGTTGACGACATGGGCCGAAACGCGGGTGATGTTGATCTTGGGCGCTTCGACCTTCCAGCCCAGTTCGCGGCCGAGAATATCGACCGGAATGGTCTTGCCCACGTCAGAAGCCGTGGTCAGCACCGCAGTCGCGCCGAGCAACCCGGCCACCTGCTCGGCCATGGCGTTGGCGCCCCCCACATGGCCCGACAGCACCGGAATCACGAACTGCCCCGCGTCATCGACCACCAGCACACCGGGGTCTTCGTCCTTGGTTTTGAGGTGCGGCGCAATCAGCCGGACCACTGCGCCCAGCGAGACAAAGAAAACGACCTGGTCAAAATCGGTGAACAGCGTGGCGATTTCGTCGCGGAAAGCACCGCTGTAGGCGCGTACCGGATTGGGCAAGCCAGCCATCAGCGGCGCGAATTTTTCGGCCACGCAGACGCTGGCCTCGGGCATCTGGCGCGCCAGCCCGGCGGTTTGCTGCGCACCGTGTTTGGTGATAGCGACCAGGACGACGCGCAAAGCGGCATCGTTGTCAGGCAAGGGGTTCATGGTCATGCTAGGTTTTCCTCTTCGATTTCAGTGCTTGTTTTCTTGCGGCAGCCGCGCTGCATGTCGCCGCGGACACGGCCCGGGTTCTTGACCAGCAGCAGCGACAGGTAATTGACCTGCGTGCCTTTCAGTTCGGCCACGTCGTGAACAATCCGCTCGACCGGCGAGCCGGCTTTTTCAATGAAGCGGCTGTGCGCCAGCAAGCCCCGGCGTGCCAGCAGGTCGATCAGGTCGTCGAGCAGCGGCTTGACCTTCATCAGCACCAGCGTGTCGAAGTCGTCCAGCATTTTTTCAACTGCGACAATGCCGTAGGCGGCGGGCACGATGGCGATGGTGTCGTCCTGCTCCGACAGCGGCATCTGCAGCCGGGCGCAGGCCGCGTTGAAGGACGTGACGCCAGGAACGATGTCGATGCGCGCGTCGGCATCAAGCTCGCGCAGCACCCGGGCCAGGTAGCAAAAGCTGGCGTAGGTAGAGGCGTCGCCTTCGACCAGAAACAGCACGTCCTGGCCTGTCGCCAACAGCGCCTTGACCGTTTCGGCAGCCTTGAGCCAGTGGCGGGCGAGTTTTTCCACATCGTGTGTCATGGGGAACAGCAGCGGCTGGTGCTGCGCGGGCAGCGCCAGCCCGGCGCGCAATGCAATGTCGAGCGCGTAACTTTCCTTGCGCAGGCTGCGCACCGGATAGGTCCAGACCGCGTCGGCGCGCTCCAGCAAGGCCCAGGCGCGGCGCGTGATCAATCCCGGATCGCCGGGGCCCAGAGACACGCCAAACAAGCGGCCCGGCGCGGGCACGGCAGCGGTGTCCAGTTCATTCATCGCTTTTCTCCTTGGCGGCCACTTGGGCGACGGTGACTTTTTGCGCGCACACCAGCCACACCGGATTTTCGGCCGCCATGCGGTTCATGTGCAAAATCGGCTTGCTGCGCGAGGCCTGCAGTTGCACCACGTCCCAGGCCACGCCCAACGACTTGAGCGTGTCGACCGCCGTTGACAGGTTTTCCAGCGTGACGAAGTTCATCACCAGCCAACCCTCGGGCCTCAAGCGCTGCAATATCAGGCCGATCAGCGCGGCCAGTTCGCCGCCCGAGCCGCCAATGAACACGGCGTCCGGGTCGGGCCAGTGCTGCAGGCCGTCGGGTGCCTTGCCATGCACCAGCGTGTGGTTGCTGACGCCCAGCGCCCGGCGGTTGTCGCGCACATTGACGCCGTCGTCGATATTTTTCTCTATCGCGTAGACATGGCCCTGGCTGCACAGCCGCGCTGCCTCCAGCCCCACAGAGCCCGAACCCGCGCCAATGTCCCACACCACGCTGCTGGCGCGCAATTGCATCCTGGCCAGTGATACCGCGCGCACTTCTTGCTTGGTGAGCAGACCTTTTTCGGGGTAGCGCTGCTGGTAGCGGGCATCGGGCAGGCCCAGCAGAACAGGTTCGGGGCGTAAAGACGTGCGCCAGAGCAGCACCACGTTGGGATCAGCAAACGGCATCTGCGCAGCAGCGCTGATGCGCATGCCGCTGACAATCCGCTCCTCGGGCTGGCACAGGCGTTCGGCCACCGCCATCTCGAAATCATCGGCCAGGCCTTCGGTGACCAGCATGCGGGCTATCCGGTCCGGCGTGTTGGTGGGACTGGTCAAGATGGCCAGGCGATCGTTCTGGCGAATATCGCGCAGCAGCGCATACAGGCCGTGGCTTGGCTCTGACCCCTCTACCCAGTCGCCCGCATCCTTGCTGTGCACCGATGAAAACTTCATGTCCTGCCACGGCAGGCCCAGCCGGGCGCAGGCCAGTTGCAATGTCGAGACATTCGGCAGCACTTCAATCGCCTCGATGCACAGGCGCGACGCCAGGTAGGCCGCAATGCCGTGGCACAGCGGATCGCCGGTGGCCAGCACCACCACGCGCTGGTGTTCGCTTTGGGCAGCGCGAATCCACTCGGGAACCTGCGACAGCGCGCCTGTCAGGTCGCGCTGCAAGGCGGACGGATCCATCTGTGCGGACAACAGCTGCAGCGCGCGCGTGCCGCCAATCACCAATTGGGCTTGCGCCAGATGCGCCAGCGCGGTGCGGCTCAGGCTGGCAACGCCGTCGTCGAGCACGCCGATGATCCGGCATTTTTCAATCAGGTTTATGGTTTCGGAATTCAAGGAGCCTCCGCTATCTTGCGACCGTCAAAGTCGCAGACCAGCACTTTCAAATCGAATTTATCGGGGTAACGCGCTTGCAGGGTCTGGATCACGCGCTGCGCCAACGCCTTGTGAAAGGCTGGGCCTAAACCCAGCGCGTCCATGCGTTCACCGGCATAACGCGCGGTTTCGTTTTGCCGAATCGCATCGCACACGTCGGGCGCTGCACCCAGGCTGGCCGCAATGTCGGCCAGCAAGCCGGTGTCGACCTCGGCCCGGCCGGCGTGGGTGATGGTTTCGCCCTGGGCTATCTTGGTCAGCTTGCCGACCATGCCGCCAATCACCACCTGCTTCAAACCGGCTTTCACCGCCGCGCTAATGGCGTAGCGCAAAAAGTCGCCCATCTGCACAAAAGCCGGTTCGGGCAGGTGCGGCATTTCGGTCATCACGAATTTTTCGGTGCGCCCGCCAGTGGTCAGCACCACCACGCCGTGGCCGAGCGTGCCCGCCACCTGCACGCCCTGCACCACGCTGGCGCGGTAGGCGGCTGTCGAGTACGGCTTGACGATGCCGGTGGTGCCCAGAATGGAAATGCCACCCAGAATGCCAAGCCGCGCATTCAGTGTTTTTTTGGCCATTTCCAGCCCTTGCGGCACGGAAATGCAGACTTCAAACCCGGTTTCTTCCAGCAATTCGCCGGCTGCAGCCTGCACATTGGCCGTGATGTTGCGGCGCGGCACCGGGTTGATGGCCGGGCCGCCGACCGTCAGCCCCAGGCCGGGCATGGTGACCGTGCCCACGCCGAACCCGCCGGTCAGCAACACCTGCCCCGACAGATCGCGGCGCAGTGTTACATCGGCCGTGAGGTGCGCTTTGTCGGTGCAGTCCGGGTCGTCGCCTGCGTCCTTGATGACCATAGCATGCGCCGTGTCGCCATTGACCGCGCCGTCCAGCACGTCAAACGTCACCAGGTCGCCATTGGGCAAAAGGCATTCAATGCGCTGGGGCACCTGACCGGTCAGCAGCCCCAGCGTGGCCGCACGCGCCGCCGCCGCCGAACACGCGCCGGTGGTGAACCCGGTGCGTGTGCCGCGTGGCGCGTTTTTTTCCATCATGCAGACACTTTCTGCAGCACTTCTTGCGCTTCGGCCAGACCGAGCAAGGCATGGATGGCCGCCACCACAAGCGTCGAGCCGCCCTTGCGACCCCGAATCACGACCCACGGCACCGCGTTTTCCAGCGCCATCAGGTCTTTCGATTCTGCCGCCGAGACAAATCCCACCGGCATGCCGACCACCAGCGCGGGGCGCGCGCCCTCGTCATGAATCAGCCGCACCAGCTCGATCAAGGCCGTGGGCGCATTGCCGATGCCCACGATGGCGCCATCGATCAAGCCCAGCCGGTGCGCCTTGCGCATGGCCTGCACAGCGCGGGTCGTGCCTTCGGCCTTGGCGGTCTCAATCACATCAGCGTCCGAGATGAACTGGTGCGTGGCCATGCCAAAGTGGCCCAGGCGCGGTGCCGACAGGCCAACGCAAATCATCTCCACATCGGCCACCACGCGTGTGCGGTGTGACAGCACGGCTGCCACGCCGGCTGCAACCGCCTGCGGATGAAAGTCGGTCATGCCGTTGAAGTCAAAGTCGGCATTCGCGTGGATCATGCGGCGCACGATGGGCCACTGGTCCGGCGTGTAGCCGTGCGATGCCACTTCACGGTCAATCACCGCAAAGGAGTCATGCTCAATGGCCCGGCCTGCAGCCGTGAGCTGCTCGGTGACGATGTTGGCATGGTTCATGGGTGGGCCACTTCGTGCGGATGGGCGTGGTCATGCGCATGCGCATGAGGGTGTGGATGCGGGTGTGGATGCGGGTGCGCATGAATTTGAATGGTGGCCTGGACAGGGGGATGCGCATGGTCGTGCGCGTGATCATGGTCGTGGTTGTGCGCAATGGCGTCGTCGTGGTGGTGGCCCCCCATGCCGTTTGCGACCCCGAACTCGCGGTATTTGCAACCGTCGCACGGCATGCGTGACGCGGTGACGCCACTTTTCAAGTCATTCACCCGTTCTTCCAGCAGCTCGAAGATTTCCCGCTCAAAACCGAAGTAGTCAGTTGAAGTGAACCGGATGGTCGGGTACTGGGCTTTCAGGTTGTCGACCTGCCGGGTGATTCGCTCGACCAGCGTGCCATTGAACAGGTAATACGGCAGCACCACCACTTGCGTCATGCCCAGCAGGCTTTGCCGCTGCACGGCCTTTTCAAGACGTGGCCAGGTGATGCCGGTAAAGGCCAAGTCGATCAGCGGGTGGTCGGTTTCTTCCATCAGCCAGCGCGCCATCTTGGCCATCTCGCCGTTGGCCTGGCGGTCTGACGAGCCGCGCCCCAGCATCACCACGCCGGTGGTCGTGGGATCTGGCATGTCCAGCGCTTTCATCGCGCCTTTCAGGCGGCGTTTGACAATCGACAGGATGTGATCGCACGCCGTCAGGTGCGGTGCGTACAAAAACTGCACCCCTGGAAACTTCAACCGCGCGCCGTCGATGGCCTGCGGAATATCCATCTTGACGTGGCCGGCGGCATTCAAGATCAGCGGCACCACCATCACACGCTGCGAGCCGCTGGCGGCGCGGCGCAGGCCTTCGCTCATGGTGATTTCAGAAAACTCGATGAAGCAAATCTCGATGCGCCAGCCCGGCTGGCGGGCCCGCCACTGCTCTGCAAACGCTTCAATCTCGTCGTTGCCTGATTTTTCGCGCGAGCCGTGGCCCACCAAAAGAATGGTGTCTGCTGTCATGTTGTCTCCGGGAGGTTTTGGGATGTGTCGGTTGCCGGGCCGGTGCTGGCGCGCCGGAATTTGTGCGTGAAGCTGGCGTCGTACAGTTTGGATTTGGCGAGTGTTTGCCAGTGCCGCGCGCCCAGTGTCGGGCTGGCGATGATCATTGACTGGCTGACGATTTTGGCGTCGCGGCACAGGCCCTGAATGGTGGCTACGGTGCCCCGAACGATTTTTTGTTCTTCCGGCCAGCTGGCCTTGTGAACCACCACCACCGGCGCATCGGGCGACCAGCCGGCGGCTGTCAGCGCCGCCGTGACACGCCCCATCAGCGTGATGCTGAGGAAAATGCACAGCGTGCTGTGGTGCGCTGCCAGCGCTTCGAGCGATTCGCCCTCGGGCATCGGCGTGCGCCCTTCCACACGGGTAAAAATCACGGTCTGGGTGACTTCGGGCAATGTCAGGCTTTCGACTGCCGCTGCGGCAGAGGCCATGGCCGACGACACGCCGGGCACCACGGCAATCGGCACGCCGGCCGCGTCCAGCGGCTGCACCAGCTCGATCAGCGCGCCATACAGCCCCGGGTCGCCGGTTTGCAGGCGCACCACGGTCTGGCAGCGCCCGGCCTGCAGGATCAGCCAGGCCGACATCTGCTCCAGCGTCATGTCCTTGCTGTCGGCAATCACGCAACCCGCCGGTGCCCAGCGCGTGGCGGCTTCACTGACCAGGGAGCCGGCAAACAAGATGGCACCTGCGCGCTCGACCAGCGCCCTGCCCTTCACGGTGATGAGTTCCGGGTCACCCGGCCCTGCGCCCACAAACCAGACAGTGCCGCCGCTCATGACCCCGACGCTGAAAAGCGTTGCCTCAACATATCGTCTCCTCCACGCCCATCGCGCGACAGATTAAATGGGTGTGATCAAGCGATGGGAGGGAGAAAAAGAGGAAGAAGGCGAAGCCGCAAGAGCAGCGGACGCCGTGCAAAAAATGCCCGAAACCGCTGTGGACTGTCGCCTGCTGACCCTTGCCCATCGCAAGATCACGCGCAAGAAATCAGGCCGGTCTCCGGGCTCACGAGTGAACAAGCAGATGGCTTGTTTGCCGGACCCCCTTCCCATGCGTTGGCACAGTGGTGATGGATCCGGCTTTGACTCGTTTACCGTTGCGAGGGCAGCGTCGGAATGGCGTGGATTAACGAATAATCTTTGCGCACCGACTTCCCGTTTAAGCCTGCAAACCGAAGTCTGCAGGCCACCTGAAATTCGGTTTCAGTTTAGCACCCGAAAATTGAGCTTTTCTGACGATGGCTTTCACAAGGCTCGTATCAGCAGTTCAATCACAGAAAAAGAAGTAGCGATCTACGATTGCCGGCGGCGTGCTGCAGTGCTTTGCGCAGGACTTTCTAATTCAATAATATTGGATCAAACAGGGCTATTGTGCAAGCAGGACGTGCGCAAGCAGCTATTAAATAAATAGCAATTAATCAAAACCGATTCTCATGAATACCCTGAATTTTGATTTTTGGCATATCAACAGGCACCGGTTTCACCCCAACCAGCTCCGGCAGCGGGCGCACCGCCTCCCGGTGTCGTAGGGCACCGAATAAGTATTTCGACGCACAACGAAAAACGCCCGGTGCTTGCGTAGCACCGGGCGTTTTGAAGAGGCACGCAACCCAAGGGCTGCGATGCCGCCTATCGCCTCAACGCAATGCGTGAGGCAAAGCCGGTCAGTTCAGGGCTGCCTTCTTGCCGTCTTTGTAAACATACAACGTGATGGCTGGATTTTTCAACTCGCCGTTGGGCTCGAAGGCGATGGTGGTCGTGACGCCCTTGTAGTTGGACTTGATCAACTCAGCGTTGTACACCTTGGGATCGGTCGAATTAGCGCGCTTCATGGCGTCAACCAGCAAAAAGGTTGCGTCATAGGTGTAAGGGCTGTAGATCTGGAACTGTCCAGGGTACTTGGCGTCGTAACGCTTTTTCCAGGCTGTGCCGCCAGGCATTTTGGCCAATGACGAGCCGCCTTCGGCGCAAACCACATTACCCACCGTCTTGGCGCCTGCTGCCAGCTTGGCAATTTCAGCGGTACAAATGCCGTCACCGCCAAAGAACTTGACGTTGCTCATGCCAAGCTGCTCCATCTGGCGCAACATCGGGCCGCCTTGTGCATCCATACCGCCGAAGAAAACGGCATCAGGGGCTTTGGATTTGACAGCCGTCAAGATGGCCATGAAGTCAGTCGCCTTGTCGGTGGTGTACTGCTCATCGACCACCGTCATGCCCTTGGCCAAGGCCGTCTTTTTGAACACTTCTGCTACGCCTTGGCCGTAAGCAGTGCGGTCATCAATAATCGCGACTTTTTTCAGTTTCAGTGCATCTGCGGCATAAAACGCCAGTCCGGCACCCAAAGCGTTGTCATTCGCAATGATGCGATAAACGTTTTTATAACCAGGCTTGCTCAGTGCCGGGTTGGTGGCAGCGCCCGTCACCATCGGAATACCGCAGTCGTTGTAGACCTTGGAGGCAGGAATCGTGGTGCCGGAGTTCAGGTGACCCACCACACCCGCCACTTTGGAGTCGCACAGTTTTTGTGCAACAGCCGTGCCCTGTTTTGGATCAGCTGCGTCGTCTTCGGCAACCAGTTCAAACTTGATTTTCTTGCCGCCAATGACGACGTTTTGCGTGTTCAATTCTTCAATGGCCATGCGGGCGCCATTTTCATTGTCTTTGCCATAGTGAGCCTGCGAACCGGACATCGGTGCCACATGACCAATTTTGACAACAGCATCTTGCGCTGAAGCCATGCCCCCCACCATCGCAAGGGCTGCAACTACAGTCAATTTCAATTTCATATGCATAAAACACTCCGGTTAGAAAATTACCTGTGAAGGTTGAGAACAATTTTTTTTACTCAACGGGGCTGAACATAACGCAATTTTTGGGCCTGCACCATAGCAACGTCCCTAGGTTCAAACGGTACAAAGGGTTTGCCCGAAGTCAGGTGTATTTTTTACGCGATTACGCAGCAGAAACTTTTAATCCGGGTGAACTGGCGAGCCTTCTGGGAAATCAGCGCCCAAAGAATATTCCTGCTCAAAAGCCTGGGTAGCCGATTCGCGCACGATCCGCTCAATTTCTTCGCGAAGCATCGGCATCATGGCCTGAGTGTGCGCCAGGATCAGTTGCTCAACGGCTTCATGCAAACGCTGCTCGATCATCAGGTCGGTGCGCTGCAAAACACGCTGCACCATCAACTCCTGCGTTTGCGCTGAAAGCGCAGCAGTTGCAGCAGGGTCGATCAAAACCGGCTCAGGCAACGGTGCCGGCGGCACGACCTCGGTCAATGTCGGCACATCACGCGCAGGCCCATTGCGAGCAGTCATGCGCCGCCCCCAGGCTGGGAGAAATCATGCTTGACCAGCGAATAACCGCGTGCGACGTAATGCTTCCAGCGCCCGCGCCCCGCTATGACGTCTTCAGGCGGCAAGGCCACCACTTCAATGCAACGCTCGAAGCCTTCAAAGCCAGCAGGAATGGTCTGCCCGAGATTCACCAGCACTTCGTGATGCGGGCAGTCAGCCAGCGACTCAGCAAGCACGACAGGCGTGGTGCTCAAGGTGATGAGCGGTGCACCTGGGGTGCAGTGAGGCACAAACTCTGTGGCGGAAAAGCCCCAAAGCAGCGTGTCCAGCTCAGCCAGCACGCCAGGCTCTGCAGTGACCATGACCTTGGCACCGCTCAGATAAGCCTTTCTCAGCAGGCGGCAGCTGTAGGTCAGCTTGTCGGGCACATTGAAGTGAAAGGCAATTTCCGTCATGCCTGGGTTTTGGCGGCAGGCGTGCTTCTTTTGGCAAGTCTGGCCTTGGAAGGCGGCTTGGCGGACATTTCTGCGGCGACCTGGCCGAGAAGGTATTCCAGCAGCAAAGGCACGGGCCGACCCGTCGCGCCTTTGGCGGCTCCGCCTTTCCAGGCTGTTCCGGCGATATCCAGATGCGCCCAGGCAAATTCGCCAGCAAAGCGCTGGAGAAATTTGGCCGCTGTTACAGCGCCGCCCGCCCGCCCGGCTACATTCGCCACATCGGCAAAATTGGTTTTGAGGCCATCGGCATACTCGTCGTCCAGCGGCATGCGCCAGCAAGGATCGAGAGACGCATCACCCGCTTTCGCCAGCGATTCTGCCAAAGGCTCGTTATTTGAAAACAGTCCGCTGCGCACGGCGCCCAGTGCCACCACACAAGCGCCCGTCAGCGTAGCAATGTCAATCACCGCCTTGGGCTTGAAGCGCGCGGCATAGGTCAGCACATCGCAGAGCACCAGCCGTCCTTCGGCATCGGTATTGAGAATTTCGATGGTTTGCCCACTCATGCTGGTCACCACATCACCGGGCTTGATGGCGCGTTCACTGGGCATGTTTTCGCACGCAGGAATCAGCCCCACCACGTTAATTGAGGGCTGCAATTCAGCCAGCGCCCTGAAAGTGCCCAGCACACTGGCTGCGCCGCACATGTCAAACTTCATCTCGTCCATTTCAGCCGCAGGCTTGATCGAAATGCCGCCGGTGTCAAAGGTGATGCCTTTGCCAATCAGCACCACAGGCGCTTCTGCCTTGGCCGCGCCTTCATAGCGCAGCACAATAAAACGCAGGGGCTCTGCACTGCCTTGCGCCACCGCAATGAACGCACCCATGCCCAATTTTTCAACCTCTTTAAGCCCCAGCGACTCGACCTTGATGCGCGGCAATTTCGCGAGTTCCTTGGCCGCGCCTGCCAGCAGCGTGGGCGTGGCGTGGTTGGCCGGCCGGTTGGCCCACTCCTTGGCCAGCTCAATGCCTTTGACAAGCCCAATGGCTTTGTCAAACGCAGGCTGGGCACTGGTGAGGTCGTTCACAGCCATCAAAACGCGCTGCAGTTTTCCCGGAACCGGCTTGGACTTTGTTGTGGAATACGCGTAAACCGTTTCACTGCAAGCCACGACGGCGGCGCGAACCGCTGCAGGCGGCAGGTTTTCAATCGCACTGAGGCAAACCATAACGCGTTGGGCGTTGGAGGTTTTCAAGCCACTCATGGCGGCATTGATTGCCGTGCGAATATTCTTTGGACTGGCGTCGCCAACGCCTGAAAGCACAACCCGGGTGGCGACAATCCCTTCGCACCGGTAGGCGCTGAGCAGTTTGCCAGGCTTGGCTTCCAGGTCGCCGGACTTGAGCGCCAGCGCGGCCAGCGTTGACAAAGGATCGTCGCCGGGCGTCATGCCCTCAGGAATGAGAACAACCAGTGCGTCGGTTTTTTCGCTGCAAATGAGGGAGCGGGTCAGTTTTTTAAGTTCAAAGTCCATAATTCAGGGTCTGGTAGAGAAACCAACTTACACAAAGCAAAGCAGCCATTCAGTCAATGTTATTCCAATCTTCGATTCGCAAGGAATTAGCGCGCAGTTTCGGCGCCACGCTCGTGGTGCTCATCACCATTGTCATGACCATTGTGCTGATCCGTACCTTGGGCCAGGCTTCACGCGGCGTCCTCAGTCCGCAGGACGTGATGCTGTTTATGGCGTATTCAGCGCTGGGGCGTTTGCCCACCATCCTGACACTTTCGCTGTTTATTTCCATGGTCAGCACTTTGTCACGCATGTACAGCGACAGTGAAATGGTGGTCTGGTTTTCCAGTGGCCAAGGACTGGCCGGATTTTTACGCCCCCTGTTCCACTTCGCCTGGCCCGTGTTGCTGGTGATTACGCTGATGGCGGTGTTTGTATGGCCGTGGACCAATCAGCAAACCCGGGACATGCAAAGCCGCTACCAGCAGCGCGGTGACCTGGACCGCATTGCGCCCGGCCAGTTCCAGGAGTCTTCAAGCGGCAACCGCGTGTTTTTTATTGACCGTACGCTGGCCGGAGAAAAAGCCAGCAACAACGTCTTTATTGCCGCGACCGAAAAAGGCAAAAACGCCATCACAACCGCCCAGGCAGGCCGGCTTGAGCGCAAGGGAGAAAGCCAGTTCCTGATGCTTTCCAACGGTCAGCGGCTTGAAAACGTGATTGGTCAATCAGCCCTCAAGATCAGCGACTTTGAAGAGTACGGCGTGAAAACGGGGGATACGGCTGTGCTGGGCGACAACGTGCCGGAAGCCAAACTGATGAGCACCCGGGCACTCATCAAAGACCCTTCGCGCAGCAATCTCGGTGAACTCGCCTGGCGCATCGGGCTGGCGCTTTCTGCCATCAATCTGGTGGTGCTGGCGCTGGCGCTGGCCAGCGTGAATCCTCGGGGCGGACGCAGCGGCAACCTCTTTTTTGTCGTACTCGCTTTTATTGTTTACAACAACCTGGTCAACTTGGGGCAAAGCTGGATTTTTGTGGGCCTCATTGGTTTCGCCCCTCTTTTACTGGTCATGCACGGCGGCATTCTGCTGCTTGGACTGGCGTGGCTGGCCAAGCGGCATAACAACTGGACATTTCGCCTGAAACGCCAGCCACGGTCTGAGGCCATTGCCGTACGCGCCGGAAGTCCGTCATGAAAACCGTACGCCGCCTGATTTATGGTGAAGTGCTGTCCTCGATTGCGCTGGTGGCCCTGGGGTTCCTGGCGCTGTTCTTCTTTTTTGATCTGGTCGATGAGCTGCAATACCTGGGGAAAAACATCATCGGCGAAGGCACGTACCAGATCAAGCATGCGCTGCTTTATGTCACCTTGCTGATACCCAATCACCTGTACGAACTGCTGCCCATCTCGGTGCTGATCGGCAGTATTTTTGTCATGGCCCGACTGGCCCAAAGCTCCGAATACACCATTTTGCGAACCAGCGGCCTGGGGCCTTGGCGCGCCCTCAAGCTGTTGCTGGGTCTGGGGGCTTTTTTTGTGGTGCTCAGCTTTGTGGTGGGTGACTACATTGCGCCCAGCAGCGAACGGGCGGCCCAACTGCTCAAGGCACGCTACCAAAACAGGATCACCGTCGGCCAGACCGGTGCGTGGCTGAAAGAAAGGCAAGCAAACAACAATTTCGTCGTGAACGTCAAGGAGTTGTCCCCCGACAATGAAATGCGGGGCGTGCAAATTTACGAATTCAACAGCAAAGGGCTGATTGTCTCGACCACTGAGGCGCCGGTGGCGGTTTTTTCCTCAGATGATGCCTGGCTGCTGCGCAACGCAGCGCGGGCAGAATTTGAAAGTTCAGACAGCGTAAAAGGTGCAAGTGCAGGCGACAGTGCGTCCGCCCAGCACGCCAAAGTCAAGCGCACCACCACGTCAAGTTTTCGCTGGCTGACCGAGATCAGCCCTGAAATGGTGTCAGTCGCCCTGCTCAAGCCAGGGCGCATGGCCACGATTGATCTTTTCAACTACATCCGCCATCTGCAAGCCAATGACCAGACGGCCCAGCGCTATGAAATTGAGTTCTGGAAAAAGGTGTTTTACCCGCTCAGTTGCCTGGTCATGGTGATGCTGGCGCTGCCTTTTGCCTACC
The DNA here is from genome assembly GCF_035984465.1 of Polaromonas sp. CG_9.5. NCBI lineage: Bacteria > Pseudomonadati > Pseudomonadota > Betaproteobacteria > Burkholderiales > Comamonadaceae > Polaromonas > Polaromonas sp. CG_9.5. The sequence continues at coordinate 195,134 of NZ_JAXCHR010000003.1, read as the reverse complement.
TTCATTTCCGCTCTGGCGGCATTGCGGGCTATGTGTTTGCCGGCGTCATGATCGGCATCAGCTTTTTCCTGCTCAACAACGTCTTTGGCTACATTGGCAACCTGCGCAACTGGCAGCCGTGGCTGGCCGCCGCCACCCCCGGACTGATTTACATGGCCGTGTCCATGGGCGCTTTTGGCTGGCTGGTGCTCAGGCGTTGAGCGGCACAACCTATTTATGAATCATCCCATGACCCCTAAAACGACTGACTCCCTCGGCATCATCCTGTTTGCCCACGGCTCGCGTGATCCGCAATGGCGCGCGCCCATTGAAGCGGTTGCCATGCAAATCAGCGCCCGCCAGCCCGATGCGCTGGTGCGCTGCGCCTATCTGGAAATTTGCGAGCCGTCGCTGCTCGATGCGGCCAGCGACCTCATCGCTGCCGGTGCGCGCCAGTTGCGGGTTTTTCCGCTTTTTTTGGGCGTTGGCAAGCATGCGCGCGAAGACCTCCCCTTGTTGATCTCCCAAGTCAAGGCAGCGCATCCCGACGTGCGGATCGAACTACTGCCTGCCGCCGGAGAATACGCACAAATGACGGCGCTGATGGCCGAAATTGCGATGGCTTGAGTTGTTTCGGTGCGCTGGGTCTGAGGCATGAACCGTGAGGCAGCAAGGGTTTCTTTAGGCTATCAAAGGCATAATGAATTTGATAATTAGCTTGAAAACAATATGAACCTACATCAATTCCGCTTTGTTCAAGAGGCTGTCCGCCGCAATTTGAACCTGACCGAAACTGCGCGTGCGCTGCATACCTCGCAGCCCGGTGTTTCCAAGGCCATCATCGAGCTTGAAGAAGAACTCGGTGTGGAGATTTTTGCGCGCCACGGCAAGCGCCTGAAACGCGTGACCGAACCCGGCCAGCATGTCCTCAAAAGCATTGAGCTCATTATGCGTGAAGTCGGCAATCTGCGGCGCATCGGCGAGCAGTATTCGGCCCAGGACAGCGGCACACTGTCCATTGCCACCACCCACACGCAGGCCCGCTATGTGCTGCCTGTGCCGGTGGCCAGACTGCGCGAAGCCTTTCCCAAAGTCAACGTCAGCTTGCACCAAGGCTCGCCCGATCAGGTGGCGCGCATGCTGATCGACGAAGTGGCCGAAATCGGCATTGCCACCGAATCATTGAGCCAGTACGACGACCTGGTCACGCTGCCGTGCTACGAATGGCAGCACGTGCTGGTCATGCCGCTGGACCATCCACTGGCCACCAAAGCGCACATCACGCTCGAAGACCTGGCCCTGGAGCCGCTGATCACTTACCACCCGTCGTTCACCGGGCGCACCAAAATCGACCAGGCATTTGCCGCCAAGCACCTGCATCCGCGCGTCGCCCTGGAAGCAATTGACTCCGATGTCATCAAGACCTATGTGCGGCTGGGACTGGGCGTGGGCATCGTGGCTGAAATGGCGCTCAAGGACGACGGCAGCAACAACGATCTGGTCGCCATTCCGGCCGGCTTGCTATTTGGCGCAAATGTTGCCCGCGTGGCCTTCAAGCGCAGCGCTTACCTGCGCAATTTTGTCTATAAATTTGCCGAACTCCTCAGCGACAAGCTGAACCGCGACTTGATCACCAAGGCCATGACCGGCCGCCTCAACGACTACGAAGCCTGACCATGCCACACCCTCACACTCTTGCTGCCAGCGCAGCCCGCACGCCTGAACTCAAGAGCAAACTGCCCCGCGTAGGCACCACGATTTTTACCGTCATGTCGGCGCTGGCGACTGAAAAAAATGCCGTCAATCTGGGCCAGGGATTTCCTGATTTCGACTGCGACCCGAAACTCGTCGATGCCGTCACCGACGCCATGCAGCGCGGCCTCAACCAGTACCCGCCGATGGCCGGCGTGCCGGTGCTGCGCGAAGCCGTTGCCGCCAAACTGGCGACGCTGTACGGTGGCCATTACGACGCGGGCAGCGAAATCACCATCACGGCAGGGGCCACGCAGGCCATCATTACCATCATTCTGGCGGTGGTGCATCCGGGCGATGAAGTCATCGTGCTTGAACCCTGCTACGACAGCTACGTGCCCAATATTGAACTGGCCGGCGGCACAGTAGTGCGCGTTCCCTTGACGCCGGGCACCTTCCGCCCCGATTTTGAAAAGATCAAGGCAGCGCTCAGCCCCAAAACCCGCGCCATCATCATCAATTCACCGCACAACCCGAGCGGAATGGTCTGGACCCAAGCTGAAATGCTGCAGCTGCAAGACATTCTGGCACCCACCGAGGTGCTGCTGATCAGCGACGAAGTCTATGAACACATGGTGTTTGACGCCGACAAAGGCCAGCGCCACCATAGCGCAGCCAGCTTTCCGGCGCTGGCGGCACGCGCCTTTGTGGTCAGCAGCTTTGGCAAGACCTACCACGTGACCGGCTGGAAGGTCGGTTATGTGGCCGCGCCAGCGGCGCTGACCACTGAATTTCGCAAAGTGCATCAGTTCAATGTGTTCACCGTCAACACGCCGGTGCAGTACGGCTTGGCGGCCTTCATGGCTGACGCTACGCCTTACCTGTCCCTGCCGGCGTTTTTCAGCGCCAAGCGCGACCTGTTTCGCAGCGGCCTGGCCAACACGCGCTTCAAGTTGCTGCCCAGCGAAGGCAGCTACTTCCAGTGCGTTGACATTTCAGAGGTCACCGACCTCGGTGAAGCGGATTTTTGCCAATGGCTGACGACCGAAATCGGTGTGGCGGCGATTCCGCTGTCGGCTTTTTATGGCGATGGCTTTGACCAGCGCGTGGTGCGCTTTTGTTTTGCGAAAAAAGACGAAACGCTGAATATGGCCTTGGAGCGACTGGCCAGACTGTAGGCAACTCCTGACGCTGGAAGAAGCCGGTTTCCTGCTTGTGATCTGCGCACGCCGGGCAAGAATCAACGCATACAAAACAAGGAGTTCTCAATGTCCATCTCGCTTATCCTGCTCATCGTCCTGATTCTGTTTCTGATCGGTGCCCTACCTACCTGGGGCCACAGCCGCAGCTGGGGCTACGGGCCAAGCGGCGGCATTGGCCTGATCGTCATCATCCTGATCGTGCTGCTGCTGATGGGCCGAATCTAGTCATCGCTCACTCCCCTTAAAAAAGACCTTGTTTCAAGGTCTTTTTTTTCGGCTCTCAACTGTTCAACTGCGTCCACAGCTTGTCCAGCCGCTTGATGCTGACGGGCTGCGGCGTTCGCAGTTCCTGCGCAAAAAAGCTGACCCGCAACTCTTCAAGCAGCCAGCGGTATTCCTGCATTCGCGCGTCCACCGCGCCTTTGCGTTCAGCCAGCAAGCGCCAGTAGCGCTGCTCTTGCGGCCGCAATTCGACCATTCGCGCGGCATCCCTGGCCGGATCGGCGCGCCACTTTTCGAGCCGCAGCGTGATTGCCTTGAGGTAGCGCGTGAAATGTTGCAGCTGCCCATAGAGCGTGGCGGTCAGGAACTTCTTGGGCACCAGACGCTGCAGTTGCTGTGCGGCGTCCAGCGCGGCCTCGGTCGCGTTTTTGGTGTCCTTGATCTTGCGCTGCGCCACGGCAAACTCCGTCAAAATGCCAGCGGCCAGGCGCGCCACTTCGCTGGCAATCAGCGTCAGGCGGCCACGGCCATCGTCAATGCGTTGTTTGAAGTCGGCCTCGCACGTCGGCAGCGGCTCCAGCAAAAAGGCCCGGTCCAGCGCCACTTCAATGATTTGCTGTCGCAATTCTTCCAGCGTGCCGCCGCCCGAATTGTCGGCAGCGCGGCCCACCAGCATGTAGGCGGCGGCGGTTTTTTGCAGTTCCGGCAGGTTCTTTTCAAGGTATTTCAGCGCATCTTTGATCTGCAGCGAAAACAAGCGGCGCAAGCCAGCGCGGTGTTTGGCGGCGGCGGTATCAGGCTCGTCGAACACTTCAATCGTCACCGCGTCGCCCAGGTCGATCAATGCCGGAAAACCAATCAGCGTCTGGCTGCCCCGGCCAATCTCCATCAGCTCGGGCAGTTCGCCAAAACTCCAGCTGGTATAGCGTTCCGGCACTTTAACTGCTATTTTTTCAGGAGCTGCTTGCGCCCGTCCTGCTTGCACAAGAGGCTTATTTGATGCTGAATTACGGTTTGAAGCCTCGGTTTTCACATTGCTGGCGTCTGTCGGCGTCGCCTTGCCCAGGTTTTTAAGTCCTGCCAGCGCCTGAAACGCACCGCGCGCCTGCGATCCCAGTTCGCCCTTGAGCGCGCCCAGGTTGCGGCCCGCGCCCAGTTGGCGTCCATGCTCATCGACCACGCGAAAATTCATGAACAGATGCGCGGGCAGCATGTCGAGCTTCAGGTCACCCCGCTTGATGTCCAGCGACGTCGCGTCGCGCACCCATTTCAGCACCGCATCCGTCAGCGAACCGGCGCCAAATTTTTCAGCTGCCATCAGCTCAGCCGCCATGCGCGCCGCCGTGTCGGGCAGCGGCACCAGCCGCGAACGCGGGCGCTGGTGCAGGGTTTTTATAAGCGCCTGAATCTTGTCTTTCAGCATGCCGGGCACCAGCCATTCGCAGCGCTCTTCGTTGACCTGGTTCAGCGCAAAAATCGGCACATCGACCGTCACGCCATCCTTGGCGTCGCCGGGTTCGTGCAGGTAGGTGGCCAGGCAATCGACGCCGCCCAGCCGCAGCGTCTTGGGAAACGCCTGCGTGGTGATGCCGGCGGCCTCGTGGCGCATCAGCTCGTCCTGCGTCAAGAGCAGCAGCTTGGGCTGCTTTTTGACTTCGTTTTTGTACCAGCTTTCGCAACTCGCGCCGCTGCACACATCAGCGGGCAACTGCTGATCGTAAAAGGCATAAATCAACTCTTCATCGACCAGCACGTCTTGCCGGCGCGCCTTGTGTTCCAGCTCCTGAACGTGCGCAATCATCTTTTCGTTGGCAGCGAGAAACGGCAGCTTGGTGTCCCAGTTGCCCGCCACCATCGCCTCACGGATAAAAATTTCCCGCGCCGTGACCGGATCAACCCGGCCAAAGTTGACACGCCGCCCGTTGTAGACCACCAGCCCGTACAGCGTGGCGCGTTCCAGCGCCGTGACTTGCGCGGCTTTTTTCTCCCAGTGCGGATCGAGCAATTGCTTTTTCAGCAGATGGCCACCGACTTGTTCCATCCACTGCGGGTCAATGTTGGCAATGCCCCGGCCAAACAGCCGCGTGGTTTCCACCAGCTCGGCCACCACGATCCAGCGGCCCGGCTTCTTGCTGAGCCGCGCACCCGGATGGCGATAAAACCGGATGCCGCGCGCGCCCAGGTACCAGTCGTCCTCTTCGCTTTTCAGGCCCACATTGCCCAGCAGGCCGCACAGCATTGACAAGTGCAACTGCTCGTAGCTGGCCGGCTGGGTATTGAGATGCCAGCCCTGCTCACCCACCACCATCAACAGTTGCGAGTGAATGTCGCGCCACTCGCGTACCCGGCGAATATTGATGAAATTCTCGCGCAACAGGTTTTCATGCTGGCGATTCGTCAGTTTGTGAACCGCGTCATGCCCGCCGCGCGACTCGCCTAGCCATTTCCACAGCCGCAGGTAACCGACAAACTCGCTCTTTTCATCGTCGAACTTGGCATGCGCCTGGTCGGCCTGCGCTTGCTTGTCCATCGGCCGGTCGCGCACGTCCTGCACGCTGAGCGCGCTGGCAATCACCAGCACTTCGTCGAGCGCGCCCCTGGCTTTCGCCTCCAGAATCATGCGGCCGACACGCGGGTCCAGTGGGAGTTTGGCCAGTGTCCAGCCGACCGGCGTGAGTTCGTTGTCGTCGTTCACCGCGCCGAGTTCGGCTAGCAGCTGGTAGCCATCGGCAATCGCGCGGCCCTGCGGCGGCTCGATGAAGGCAAAGCTCTCAATCGTGCCCAGGTGCAGCGACTTCATGCGCAAAATCACCGACGCCAGCGAACTGCGCAAAATCTCGGGGTCGGTAAAGCGTGGCCGGCCCAGAAAATCGGCTTCGTCGTACAGCCGGATGCAGATGCCGTCGGCCACGCGGCCGCAGCGGCCGGCGCGCTGGTTGGCCGCCGACTGCGAGATCGGCTCGACCATCAGCTGCTCGACCTTGTTCCTGAAACTGTAGCGCTTGACGCGCGCCGTGCCTGCGTCAATGACGTATCGGATGCCCGGAACCGTCAGCGACGTTTCGGCCACGTTGGTCGCCAGCACGATGCGCCGGCCACTGTGGCCGTCAAAAATCCGGTCTTGCTCGGCTTGGGAAAGGCGCGCAAACAGCGGCAGCACTTCGGCATTGCGTGTCAGCGGCTGGTGCGCCAAGTGCTTGCGCAAATGGTCGGCGGCTTCGCGGATTTCGCGCTCGCCGGGCAGGAAGATCAAAATATCGCCGGCACTGTGCGGACTCATCCACAGCTCATCGACGGCATCGGCAATGGCGCTGTTCAGGTCGTAATCGCGGGATTCTTCAAAAGGGCGGTAGCGCTGCTCGACCGGAAACATCCGGCCCGAGACCATGATGACCGGCGCCGGCCCTTTGGTGGACGCAAAATAATCCGCAAAGCGCTGCGCATCAATCGTCGCCGAGGTGATGATGACTTTCAGGTCCGGCCGGCGCGGCAATAGCTGGCGCAGGTAGCCCAGCAAAAAGTCGATGTTCAGGCTGCGTTCGTGCGCCTCGTCAATGATGATGGTGTCGTAGGCGCGCAGCAGCGGATCGGTCTGGGTTTCGGCCAGCAAGATGCCGTCGGTCATGAGCTTGACCGACGCATCGCGGCTCAGGCGGTCCTGAAAGCGCACTTTGTAGCCGACCACGTCGCCGAGTGGCGTTTTCAATTCTTCGGCAATCCGCTTGGCCACGCTGGACGCGGCAATGCGGCGCGGCTGGGTGTGGCCGATCAGTTTGCCCTGGCCGGGCGGGTAGTTGAGCTTGCCGCGCCCCAGCGCCAGGGCAATCTTGGGCAGTTGCGTGGTTTTGCCCGAACCGGTTTCACCGCAGACGATGATGACCTGGTGCGCCGTGAGCGCTGCGGCAATGTCGTCGCGCCGGCTGGAGACCGGCAGCGACTCGGGAAAAGTAATGGCCAAAGGGGCCGATGTGAAAGCAGAAGAAGCCAAGGAAGACCCAGCAGTCAAAGCTGGTGATTATCGGCGTTCCGCCCTGGGCACGATGGCCAGGCGGGCTTTTCGCCGGGTCGCGGCCGCAAGCGTCATGCAGCTCCCTTAAACTCACACCTATTTTTTGTTTGTCCGGAAAAGCGGCCAGGCCCGCTTTGCGGGCTTGTGCACTTCCCGCAGCCCTTCCTGCACCCCCCCGAAAGCGCGCCATGTCCACGGTCTTCAATTTCACCTTTGTCCCCTGGTTTCGTTCGGTGGCACCTTATATCCACAAGTTCCGCAACCAGACGTTTGTGGTCGCGGTCTGCGGCGAAGCCATTGCCGCCGGCAAGCTGCCGCATTTGGCGCAAGACCTGGCCATGATCCAGAGCATGGGCGTGAAGGTGGTGCTGGTGCATGGCTTTCGGCCCCAGTTCACCGAGCAACTCCGCGCCAAGGGACACGCAGAGAAATACGCCCAAGGCATGCGCATTACCGATGGTGTCGCGCTCGACTGTGCGCAGGAAGCCGCCGGCCAGCTGCGCTATGAAATTGAAGCCGCCTTCAGCCAGGGCTTGCCCAATACGCCGATGGCGGGCTCGACCATTCGCGTCATTTCCGGCAATTTCATCACCGCCCGGCCGGTCGGCATTGTCGACGGCGTGGACTTCCAGCATTCGGGTTTGGTGCGCAAGGTGGATGTGGCGGGCATTTCCCGCACGCTTGATTTTGGTGCCATGGTGCTGATCTCGCCTTTCGGCTTTTCGCCGACCGGCGAAGCCTTTAACCTGACCATGGAAGAAGTGGCCACCAGCGTGTCGATTGCGCTGCAGGCCGACAAGCTGATTTTCGTGACCGAAATCCCCGGTATCCGCATCCAGCCCGATGAACCTGCCAGTGAAGACAATCCGATTGATACCGAACTGCCCCTGGCCGCTGCCGAGAGCCTGTTGGCCAAGGTGCCTGCCGGCCAGCGCCCCAGCGACACGGCGTTTTACCTGCAGCACTGCGTGAAAGCCTGCAAAGCCGGGGTGGAGCGCAGCCACATCATTCCGTTTGCCGTTGATGGCGCGTTGCTGCTGGAAATCTATGTGCATGACGGCATCGGCACCATGGTGGTCGATGAAAAGCTTGAAGAACTGCGTGAAGCCACGGCTGACGACGTGGGTGGCATTTTGCAACTGATCGAGCCGTTTGAGCAGGACGGCACGCTGGTCAAGCGCAGCCGCACCGAAATTGAGCGCGACGCCGACCACTACACCATTGTCGAACACGACGGCGTGATCTTTGCCTGCGCGGCGATGTACCCGTACCCCGAAGCCAAAACGGCAGAGATGGCGGCGCTCACGGTGTCGCCGCAGAGCCAGGGCCAAGGCGATGGCGAAAAAATCCTCAAACGCATCGAGCAGCGTGCCCGTGCCGCCGGTCTGCAAAGTATTTTTGTGCTGACCACGCGCACCATGCACTGGTTTATCAAACGCGGTTTTGTGCAGATGGACCCCGACTGGCTGCCCGACGCCCGCAAGCGCAAGTACAACTGGGACCGCAAAAGCCAGGTGCTGGTGAAAAAGCTGGGTTGAAGGGCGCTGCCGACGTTGGCATGGTGACTTGCGACGCTTGATTGCCGGCCCGGCATGTACAGCGGCGATTTCTAAAAACTGCCACGCGGGTCTGACGCGGCTTTGACCCCTCACAATGACCGGATGCAAAAAATATCCAGTCTTGTCAGCCAGCCGCTGTACAGCGTCGCCGCGATCCGCCAAATTGAACAACAGGCCGCAGCCGCCCTGCCCGCCCACACGCTGATGCAGCGGGCGGGTCTTTTAGTGGCACGGCTGGCGCTGGCGCTGGCACCGCACGCCGAGCTGATCTGGATTGCCTGCGGCCCCGGCAACAATGGTGGCGATGGCTTTGAGGCCGCATGGCATCTGCACCAATGGGGCAAAAATGTGGTCGTGACCTGGACGGGTTTGCCGTGCGGCAAAAGCGAATTGCCGCCGGATGCCCAGGCCTCGCGCCAGCGGGCACTGGCGGCAGGCGTTGTGATGGCCAGCGAGCCGCCGCTAGGGTTCGATGTCTGCATTGATGCGCTGCTCGGAATCGGCGCGACGCTTGATCCTGACCGTCCGGGCAGCGCATTGATGCAAAACTGGCTGGACCGTATGCACGCCAGCCCGGCAATGCGGCTGTCGGTCGATATTCCGACCGGTCTGCAAGCCGACACGGGCGCTATTCCTTTCAAAAATGCTACTAAATCAATAGCTTTCAGCGCATACCCAGCGTGCGCAAGAGGCCTGTTTACCTTAAGTTTATTGCGATTGAAGCCGGGCCTGTTCACCGCCAGCGGCCGCGACAGTGCGGGCGAGGTGTGGCTTGATGATCTTGGCGTCAGCGAGGCCGATATCACGCCCACCGTCCAGCCCTGCGCCTGGTTGCTGGGCACAGACCGCACGCACCCGCCTTTGCGCACGCAATCAGCACAAGCCAGCCATAAAGGCAGTTTTGGCGATGTCGCCGTAGTGGGCGGTGAATCGACTGCCGCCAGCCACATGAGCGGTGCGGCGCTGCTGGCCGCCAGCGCAGCCCTGCATGCGGGTGCTGGCCGGGTGTTTGTCGCCCTGTTGGGTGACGCGCCCGGCTTGAGCGTGGATCCGGAGCAGCCCGAACTGATGTTTCGCGCGCCCGACGCACTGGACATGGCGCATCAGGTCATCGTGTGCGGCTGCGGCGGGGGCGAAGCGGTCAAGAGCGTGCTTGGCAATGTACTTTCGACGGCAAGGCAGGCCGTGCTTGATGCGGACGCGCTCAATGCCATCGCCATGAACCCGCGACTGCAAGCCCAGCTCAAAGCGCGAAAGAGCCTCGGTTACAGCACCGTGTTAACGCCGCATCCGCTGGAAGCGGCCCGCCTGACAGGCATGACGGCAGCCGCGATTCAAGCTGACCGGCTAGGCGCAGCACGGCAGCTGGCCGAGCGCTTTCAGTGTGTGGTGGTACTCAAGGGCTCAGGAACCGTGATTGCCTGCCCGGATCAGCTCCCGATGGTCAATTCAAGCGGCAACGCCCTGCTGGCAACTGCGGGCACCGGCGATGTGCTGGCAGGCATGGTCGGCGCTTTTCTAGCCAGCGGAATGGATGACTTTCAGGCTGCCTGCAGTGCGGTGTTTGTCCACGGCCACAGAGCAGATAGCTGGGCCTGCAATATGCCGCACCAAGCGCTGACGGCATCAGCGCTGGCGAAATGGCAGAGTCTCTAGCCCAGAATCATCAGGCCGATTTGCAGAACCAGCATCAGCACCAGCGCCGACAAATCGACGCCGCCTACTGCTGGAATAACGCGCCGAAACGGTGCCAACAGAGGTTCCGTCAGGCGCGCCAGCAAACCGTAAGCCATTGATCCGGGCTGCACCCAGGACAAAACGGCATAGCCCAGCACCAGCATGAAAAGGGTTTGCAGCGCGACCCGAATCAGCATCTTCAAGGCAACAACCGGCAGGAAAATGACCGATGCCAAGCTCAGCCCGGCCGTCGGCATGCCTGTCAATACGCTGAACAACACCCACCACAGCAACGCATACCCCAGCGCCATCAGGGCGGCAGCAATCAAACTGGCCCAATCCACACGCGCCTTCAGCAACCGCTGAGGCAAGGCGCGCCGCAACGGTTTGACGAGCCAGTCGGTCAAGGCCATCACAAAGTTGCCCGGCTGGCCGATCATGCTGATGCGCAGCCAGTTCATCCAGGCGCGCAGCAATGCGGCGGCAACCAGTACAAAGAAGGCAGTTTCCAGCAGAAACCCCAAAATCTGGATCAGCATAAGCCCCCAGTTTGTAGGCACATAAAAGTTCTCATGAAGTCCTAACGACGGGGCTTTTTGGCTTGTTTCAGGGCCGGATTAGCAGCTGATTTTTTGGCAGCGGTCTTGCGCGCCTTGCCCGGCGATGCAGACGTTTTATTGCCCGATCTGTCAGCATTATCCGGGCGACTTTTCGCAGCGGTGCTGCGTCCGCCGTTACTGGCGTCCGAACGCTTGCCTGAGGACCTGCCGTTGCGCCGGGAGCCGTCGCCACGTTCCTGCAGCGGCATCTCTGTCGATGCACCGCCGGCTTTGTCTTTCATGGCCCGGCTCACCTGGCCCGCCTTGTCCTCCCCTTCGTGGATCAGACGGAAATCAATTTTTCGCCCATCCAGATCAACGCGGCTCACCTGTACCCGAACCCGCGTTCCCAAGGCATAACGCATGCCACTGCGTTCACCGCGTAATTCCTGGCGCGCCTCATCAAAGCGGTAGTATTCGCCGCCCAGTTCGGTAATGTGCACCAGGCCTTCGACATACATCGCGTCCAGCGTCACAAAAATGCCAAAGCCGGTTGCAGCGGTCACCACGCCGCCAAACTCTTCGCCAAGATGCTCGCGCATGTACTTGCATTTGAGCCAGGCTTCAACGTCGCGGCTGGCTTCGTCGGCGCGGCGTTCGTTGGCGCTGCAGTGCAGACCGGCAGCCTGCCAGGCCAGCTGGTCAGCACTGATTTTTTTCGGTTTTTCCGTGGGTTCCTTGACGCGGGACGCCAGCCGTTTGGACAGCTTGGCGACTGCCTCGCCCGGTGTCGGCAAAAGAGGCAGCTGGTACTTGGTTTTTCCCAGAATGGCCTTGATGACCCGGTGCACCAGCAAGTCGGGGTAACGACGAATCGGGCTGGTGAAGTGGGTGTAAGCCTCATACGCCAGGCCAAAATGGCCGCTGTTTACCGGCGTATAGATCGCCTGCTGCATGGAGCGCAGCAGCATCGAATGAATTTGCGGTGCATCGGGCCGGTCTTTGGTGGCCACTGCAATTTGCTGGAACTCGCCCGGCGTCGGCTGGTCGCCAACGGTCATGCCAACCCCCATCGCCTTGAGGTAGTTGCGCAGTGCCTCGACTTTCTCCGGCGTCGGGCCATCGTGGGCGCGAAACAGGCCGGTGTGCTTGCTTTGCGAAATAAAGTCCGCCGAACACACGTTGGCAGCCAGCATGGCCTCTTCAATCACGCGGTGCGCGACATTGCGGGTTCGCGGAATGATCTTTTCAATCCGTCCCACCTCATCACAAACGATCTGGGTTTCTGTGGTTTCAAAATCCACGGCGCCGCGCACACCACGCTCCTTGAGCAACGCCTGATACACCTCATGCAGATGCAGCAAATGCGGCACCATGTCCTTGCGCTGTTCAGCTTCCGGCCCTCGTGTATTGCCCAGAATGGCAGCCACTTCGGTATAGGTAAAACGGGCCTGGCTGAACATGACCGCCGGGTAAAACTGGTAGGCGTGAACCTCTCCCTTGGCGTTGACCAGCATGTCGCAGACCATGCACAAGCGCTCAATATTCGGGTTGAGCGAGCACAGGCCATTGGAGAGTTTTTCGGGCAACATGGGAATCACGCGGCGCGGAAAATACACGCTGGTGGCGCGGTCATAGGCGTCAATGTCAATCGCACTGCCGGTTTCCACATAGTGGCTGACATCTGCAATAGCGACCAGCAGACGCCATCCCTTGCCACGCCCCACTTTGGCCGGCTCACAATAAACCGCATCATCAAAGTCACGCGCGTCTTCGCCGTCAATGGTGACCAGCGCAATGTCGGTCAGGTCAACACGGCGCAGCTTGTCAGACGGGCCGACCGCATCAGGCAAGGCCCGCGCCAGCGCCAGTGCGCTGTCGCTGAACTCATGCGGGACGCCGTATTTTCTGACGGCAATTTCAATTTCCATGCCGGGATCATCAAGCTCGCCCAGAACTTCTGTGACGCGTCCGACCGGCTGGCCAAACAGTGCAGGCGGCTCGGTCAGTTGAACCACCACGATCTGGCCGGTTTTGGCAGCGCCCGTGCCGCCTTTGGGAATCAGCACATCCTGACCGTAGCGTTTGTCTTCGGGCGCGACGAGCCAGACGCCACTTTCCTGCAACAGCCGCCCAATGATGGGATTGGGCGAACGCTCGATGATTTCAGTCACGCGACCTTCAGGCCGGTTCTTGCGGTCATGGCGCACGATGCGCGCTTTAACGCGATCTTTGTGCAGCACCGCTCGCATTTCGTTGGGGGGCAGGTAAATATCTGCCTCGCCGTCGTCGCGCTGAACGAAACCGTGGCCATCACGATGGCCGGATACGGTTCCCTCGAACTCCGCCAAAAGATCGGCCGAAGCGCCTGAATTGGAATTATTTGTTTTGATAAGAAGTCTCTTTCATGAGATGCCCGCTAATGACGTGTTGTCAAAAACGGGCGTAAATAGGGGCATTGACCAGTTCGGCTTGTTTTGCATCAGTTTAAAACCAGATACTAGCCGCGATTTGTGAAAAGCTGATGTCTGCGCAACGGGAAACGCTTTTCATGATAAAGAGTTGGGCGCATTTCTGCAGTATGAACAAAGCGTATTTGTCTCTGCTTTAAAAAGCTGCAGAAAATTTGAATTTTTTCCGCCCTGCATCCGATAAGCCATAAATGTAATGTTAAACTGCTTGCTGTGCCCGGGTGGCGGAATTGGTAGACGCGCACGGTTCAGGTCCGTGTATCGCAAGATGTGGAGATTCGAGTTCTCTCCCGGGCACCAAAACTACTCAAGTCAAAAAAGCTTCTGCTAACCCAGTAGCTTTTTTTTCGCCTGCATATCCTCGTTCTCCTCATCTGGATAATCTGATACCCAGTCCCTGCAACCACAGGGACTGGGTATCAATGCAAGCGTTTTAAGCTCTTCAGACGGGAACAGCAACCAGATCGTGACCTTGCACACCCACAATCCGGGCACGGGTGAACTCACCAACCTTTATCGTCTTGCTGATCTTTTCAGGTGGCAGCAGCTTGACCACCCCATCAATCTCAGGAGCATCGGCATAAGAGCGGCCCGTGCCACCTTTTCGCCCCAAGGCCGGCGCATGATCGACCAACACTTGCATGGTCGCGCCAATGCGCTGATGAAGCTTCTGGCTTGAAACAGCCTCAGCCACCGCCATAAACCGTGCCCTCCGCTCTTCACGCAGCTCAAGCGGGAGCATTCCTGGAATATCGTTGGCCGTGGCGCCCTGCACTGCGCTGTAGGCAAAGCAGCCAGCACGATCAATTTTGGCTTCTCGCATGAAATCAAGCAAATGCTCGAATTCAGCTTCGGTTTCACCCGGGAAGCCGGCAATGAACGTACTGCGAATGACAATTTCAGGGCAAATCTCGCGCCAGCGCGAAATGCGCTCCAGATTTTTCTCTCCACTGGCCGGCCTTTTCATACGCTTGAGCACGTCAGGGTGGCTATGCTGCAGCGGAACATCCAAATAAGGCAGCACCTTGCCGGTTGCCATGAGCGGCAATATCTCGTCAACGCTCGGGTAAGGATACACATAATGCAAACGCACCCAAGCACCGTAAGGCTCGGCAATTTCACCCAGCGCCTGAACCAGCTCCAGCATCCTGGTCTTGACCGGCTTTCCATCCCAAAAGCCGGTGCGGTATTTAACGTCAACGCCATAGGCAGAGGTGTCCTGGCTGATGACCAGGAGTTCTCTCACGCCGCCTTCAAATAATGCGCGCGCCTCATTCAGAACATCACCAATCGGGCGCGATACCAAGTCGCCACGCATGGAGGGAATGATGCAAAAAGTGCAGCGATGGTTGCAGCCTTCACTAATCTTGAGATAGGCATAGTGCCTGGGTGTGAGTTTGATGCCGGCGATACCAAATGCATTGGGGATCAAATCGATAAATGGATCATGCGGCTTGGGCAGATTCAGATGCACGGCATCCATCACCTCCTGAGTCGCATGGGGGCCGGTAACTGCCAGCACACTGGGATGCATCTGGCGCACCAGATTGCCACCGTCCTCGCCCGACTTGGCACCCAGACAACCCGTCACGATGACTTTGCCGTTTTCAGCTAGCGCCTCACCAATGGTGTCCAGACTTTCCCTGACGGCGTCATCGATGAAGCCGCAGGTATTGACAATGACCAGATCAGCGCCTTCAAAGGTTTTAGATGTCTGATAGCCCTCTGCACTGAGTCGCGTAAGGATCAACTCTGAATCGGTTAATGCCTTGGGGCAACCCAGACTCACAAAGCCTACGCGCGGCGCAGGCTTGGCAGGGGAAACAAGGGAAAGGGGGGGTGGGGAAAGTACTTCACTCATAGCCCCCTATTGTCTCAGAGCAAACTCCAGACCGGAAAAAACCTGTTTGCATGGCCCCGAATCAGCCTGCATTAACAACCCAACGTTCAGTGCTTCAGCCCTAGCGCAGACAGCATTTGCTCGCTTTGTTTTTGCATTTGTTCCTGCAGCTGCGTAAAAACGTTTTTTGACTGCTCGACGTACGCACCCATCATGCCCTGCATCATGGGCGACTTTGCATTCACAAACTGTGCCCACATCTCAGGAGTCATTCCTTTGGATTGCTCGGCCATTTTGAGTTGCAGATCCATGAAACTCTGGACATTTTTTTCTAGATACGCCCCCATGAAGCTCTGCATTGCATCGCCATAAAAACGGATGATATTGGCCAAAACAGCTTCGGTAAACATGGGCGCGCCGCCAGCTTCTTCTTCAAGAATAATTTGCAGCAAGATGCTGCGCGTAAGGTCTTCGCTGGTTTTGGCATCACGCACAACAAAACTGGTACTGCTCATCACCAGTCGCCGAACTTCGGTGAGAGTGATGTATGCCGAAGTTTCGGTATCGTAGAGGCGACGGTTCGGATATTTCTTGATAATCCGGAGCGAATCGGTTTTGTCAGCCGTCTTGCGGCCTTTGGCACCAGAAACGGCATCCACAGATGGGCTACTTGCTGGAGGTGTTTCGCAAGATTCTGTAGGGAGGGATTTATTACTTTGCAATGACGACTCCTGAGAATGAAGAAACCTGCCTTATAGAGACAGGGTTCGGTACATTCTAGGAATGTCTTGATCTACGCAATTTTTTTGGGTTATCTGGAATCAGCAACTTAACCTTAAAAGGTTTTTAGGACTGAATCAGAAAACTGTTCCAAGAAATTGGTAGGCGCGATTGGACTCGAACCAACGACCCCCACCATGTCAAGGTGGTGCTCTAACCAGCTGAGCTACGCGCCTAAAGGTCTGTTTGACAGCTCGTATTCTAGCAGTGCTAAATACCTGTTTTAGTCTGCAAGGAAAAATATGTGAAATTACTTCAGCGCCTGCGTGCAGAGCGCACCCCTGCGACGCCCGCCACAACAGCAAGCACCTGATTGAGCCGACCCGATTGCGCAACCTCGACCGTGAAGGTCATCCAGGCCGTGCCGCCACGGTTGTCTTTAACTGACTGGGTCTGAACGCCAATCACATTCATTTTTTCCTTGGTAAAAACCTCTGAAATATCGCGCAGCAATCCCTGCCGGTCAGCCGCTTCCACCGCTACGTCCACCGGATACACCGAGCCATCAGGCAACTTGGGAGAACTCCATTCGACCTCAATGACGCGATCAGGGCTGCCGCTGGCCATGTTGCGGAAATTGCTGCAGTCACTTCGGTGAATACTCACGCCTTTGCCTTTGGTGACAAACCCCAAAATCTCGTCAGGAGGCGCAGGCTTGCAGCATTTGGCCAGTTGGGTCAGCAAAGAATCCATGCCTACGACCAGCACACTGCCTTTGCCTTTACCGGCAGAGTTTGAACGGTCGGGCTGGCGTACTTTTTTAGGCAGCACATACTCATCTGGCGACGGCACGGGCTCGGGTGGCCTGAGCATGTTTTCAATGGTGCGCAGAGACAACTCGTCCTTGCCGACCACTTCAAACAAATCATCTGCCGTTTTGAAACCCAGACGCAGCGCCAGATCCTGCAGCTTTATCGCGGTTTTGCCTTCGCGCTGGAGCAGCTTTTCAACCGCCTCCCGGCCCTTTGCCACCGTATGCTCCATCGCCAGCGCATTGAACCAGGCACGCACTTTGGATTTTGCCCGGTGGCTCGACAGAAAGCCCAATTCCGGATTGAGCCAGTCGCGCGACGGCCCGCCCTCCTTGACCGTGATGACTTCAACTGTCTGGCCGTTTTGCAGCGGCGTGTTGAGCGGCACCATGACGCCGTCAATGCGCGCGCCACGGCAGCGATGACCCAGGCTGGTATGCACGCTGTAGGCAAAATCAACCGTCGTGGCGCCCTGAGGCAACTCCACAATGGCGGCATCGGGCGTCAGCACATAGATACGGTCTTCAAACAAGCCCTGATTGGCCTCACGGGCGCGCTGTGCAGCCGGAGCCGAGAGTTCGCGCTCCCAGGCCAGCAATTGCCGCAACACCGCAATCTTGGCGTCGTATTCGCTGCTGGCCGATACGCCCACATAGCCTTTGCTGCCAGCTTCCTTGTAAGCCCAGTGCGCGGCCACACCAGTCTCGGCATGGTCGTGCATGGCCTGGGTGCGTATCTGGATTTCAACCGCCCGCCCGCCTTCGTCACGCACAACCGTGTGCAATGACTGGTAGCCGTTGGCTTTGGGCTTGGCAATGTAGTCGTCAAACTCGCCTTCTATCGGGGTAAAGCATGAATGCACAAAACCCAGCACGGCATAGCAGCCCTTCACATCGGCTGCAATCACGCGCATGGCCCGAATGTCAAACACCTGGTCAAAGTCAAGCGACTTGCCGCGCATTTTTTTGACGATGCTGTAGATGTGCTTGGGCCGTCCCTGCACCAGTGCCGCAACGCCGCTCTGGTTCAGATCGCGTTCAAGCTGCACACGCAGCGACTCCATGAAAACTTCGCGTTCCGCCCGTTTTTCGTCGAGCAGCCGGGCAATTTGCTTGTAGGTATCGGGCTCCAGAAAACGAAAAGACAGGTCTTCCATTTCCCATTTGATCTGCCAGATACCCAGCCGGTTCGCCAGCGGCGCAAACACATGCAGCGACTCATGCGCCAGCGCCCTGGGAGCGGACTGGCGGCTCGAGGCGTAATAGCGCAAAGTCTGCAAGCGTGAAGCCAGCCGCAGCATGACGACCCGCAAATCGCGCGAAAACGCCAGCAGCATCCTGCGCACACTCTCTGTCTGTGCGGCAGGGTCTTCGTGCAACTGGGCTTTGGCGTCCGCTACGCGCGTCTGGCGCTGCAAATAAATCAGCTTGGTGGTTTCTACCGCCAGCGCGGCATAACTGGCGCCAAAAGCCTTGGCGATGACTTCCTGAGGCTTGTTTAAATGTTGGCACGAATGCACCAGATAGGTGGCGGCCTGCATGGCTTCAGAGCCGCCAATCGACTTGAGAATGGCGACCACTGCATCAGCATGCGCCAGAATATTTTCACCGGTGTCCATCACTTCGCAGGCAATCAACGGCTCGGCAAAAGCGCGTGCGCGCACCAAGGCGTGCGGCTGCTCCGGCAGGCTGTCGGCGGTGGCCGTGACAATCGAACTGGGTACGTCCTGGGACGATGTGGGGGCCGGCGTTTGCGCCACTTTATTTTTCATCGGGTCTCAAGTCTCTCGGTCACGTTGAGGTCTGCCCTCAACCAAGCAGGAATCCTGCCACGGCAGCCCTCTGGTCTTTTGCGATCAGCGTGGGCGCATGCCCGACGCCTTCAAACTGAACCAGTTTGGCGTGCGGGCCGCGCTGTGTCATGGCCTGCGCCGTTTCAAGGCTCAGTAAATCCGACTCCGCGCCGCGCACGACCAGCGTTTGCGCCTGAATGCCATCGTAAAGCTGCCACAGCACCGCCTCGCCTTGTTGCGCGCCCTCTTTCGTGCTCAGTTTGAAGGGTTCTGCAATGGCCGGGTCGTAATGCAGCCGCAGCGCGCTGTCGGCGGCAGGCGACACCGGCCTGAGCATGGGCTGCGACAGTGCCAGCCATTGCTCGGGCGTGTGCGGGCCAAAACTTTGCGAAATCGTCCACATCGCATCGGCCGCTTCCTGGACGGTATTGAAATGACCCGACTTTCCCAGATAGGCGCCAATCCGCTCAATCGCCTGCCACTGCAGTGCAGGACCGACATCATTCAGCACCAGCTTGCGTACCGGCACAGGAAGCGGCAAACCAGGCTGACCGCACACCACGATGCCAATCAGCCCGCCCATGCTGGTTCCGACCCAGTCCAGCGTGCCGATGGGCGACTGGGCATGCACATGCGCCAACAAGGAAAGCATGTCAGCAGCATAGGCCGGCACCTGGTAGCCCGCCGGGTCTTTGAGCCAATCGCTTTCGCCGCGCCCTGCGACATCCGGGCAAATCACGCGAATGCCGACGGAAGAAGCAACCCCCGCCTGCGCCACCAAAGCCTGCGCCAGCACGTCAAAATCACGCCCCTGGCGCGTCAACCCATGCACACACAACACGACGTGCGGGCTGTCGGACTCCCCCCATTGCCAATAGGCCATGCGATGGCCCTCTGCGGCGTCGGGACACATTACGTAATTCAGGCTGGGCTCAGTCATGGTTCGGGCAATCAAAAAGGGCTGATAGAGGCTTCATAATTGGTTCAGCAACTTTGCGCCGTCAGACGCGCCATAGGCTGTTCAAGTATCAAGTCAACCATCGTAAATCATCCGGAGAAACTAAATGCTCAAAGGTAAAACGGCACTCGTCACAGGCTCGACCAGCGGTATTGGTCTGGGCATTGCCAAGGCGCTCGCCGAACAGGGAGCCAATATTGTCCTCAACGGCTTCGGCGATGTGGAAGGCCCCAAGGCCGAGATTGCGGCGCACGGTGTCAAGGTCGCCTACCACGGTGCCGACATGAGCAAACCCGCCGAGATCGAAGCCATGATGAAGTTTGCCGCTGCCGAGTTTGGTCAGGTCGACATTCTGGTCAACAACGCCGGTATCCAGCACGTCGCACGGATTGAAAATTTTCCGGCTGAAAAGTGGGACGCCATCATTGCCATCAACCTGAGCAGCGCGTTTCATGCCACGCGCCTGGCGCTGCCCGCCATGCAGGCTGCCGACAACGGCAAGGGTTGGGGCCGCATCATCAACCTGGCATCGGTGCATGGCCTGGTCGGTTCCGCCGAAAAATCAGCCTATGTGGCCGCCAAGCATGGCATCGTGGGCCTGACCAAAGTCACCGCCCTTGAAAACGCCACCTCCGGTGTGACCTGCAACGCCATTTGCCCCGGCTGGGTGCTGACACCGCTGGTGCAAAAACAGGTCGATGCGCGCGCGGCAGAAGGCAGCATCAGCAACGAAGCCGCAACGCAGCAACTGCTGGGTGAAAAAGAGCCCTCCATGCAGTTCACCACGCCTGAAGAACTGGGCGCATTGGCGGTGTTTTTCTGCTCGCCTGCCGGTGCCAATATTCGCGGCGTGGCGTGGAACATGGATGGCGGCTGGACCGCGCAATAAACCGCTTTACGGCACTTACGGCGTTGACAGCAGCCGGCTCACGTACTCGCCAATCGCCAGAGAACTCGTGAGCCCCGGCGACTCGATGCCAAAAAGATTGACCAGCCCGACCACCCCATGCACAGCCGGGCCCTGGATCAAAAAGTCGCTGGCCGGCGCGTCAGGTGCCTGAATCTTGGGGCGTATGCCGGCGTAGCCCGGCACCAAAGCGCCGTTTTGAAGCGCTGGCCAGTAGTTGCGAACCTCGGCATAAAACGCATCACCGCGCGTCGGGTCCACGACCAGATCGTCAGGTGAATCCACCCACTGCACATCGGGGCCAAATTTGGCCTGCCCGCCCAGGTCAATCGTCAGGTGAACCCCCAGCCCTGCAACTTCGGGCACCGGGTAGATCAGGCGCTTGAACGGCGAACGGCCCGAAAGCGTGAAGTAATTTCCCTTGGCGTAATAACTGGGCGGCACAAAATGCTCTTCCAGCCCGGCAAAGCGACTTGCCAGCGCCTGCGCCTGCAGGCCTGCTGCATTGACCACCGATTGCGCTTGCAACTCGGTACCGTCAATTGCTACCAAAATAATAGCACTATGCGTACAGCGGGCGTGCGCAAGAGGCGTATTTAACACCAAAAACCCTCCTGCATGCTCCAGATCACCCTGCAACGCCAGCATGAGCGCATGGCTGTCCACAATGCCGGTACTGGGCGAATGCACTGCAGCGACGCATTCAAGCTGCGGCTCCAGCGCCCTGGCTTCATCGCGCGAGAGCAGCACCAGGTCATGCACGCCATTAGCCGCCGCCTTGCGGATAATGCCTTGCAGTTGCGCCACCTGCGCGTCACGCGTCGCCACGATCAGTTTTCCGCATCGGCTATGGCCAATGCCGCGCGCCGCGCAGTAGTCGTACAGCATGGCCTTGCCCTGCACGCATAACCCGGCCTTGAGCGAGCCTTGCGGGTAATAAATGCCTGCATGAATAACTTCGCTGTTGCGCGAACTGGTGCCGGTGCCGATGGCGGCTGCGGCTTCCAGCACTATCACCTCGCGGCCCTGCAGCGCCAGGGCGCGCGCAACGGCCAGCCCGACCACGCCCGCGCCAATCACGACGCAATCAACCTGCTCCATTCAAAAGCCCTGACGCGCTTCAGAGCCGCCGTGGATCGGTTTCAAGCAGCAAATCGACCAGCGAGCGCAGGTGCAATTTCAGGCTGTCAAAGCCTAGCGTCAACGCCAGCGTTTGTTCATTCATATAGAGTTTTCGGTTGATTTCCAACTGGATGCTGTGCCGGTCAGCCGCCGGATCGCCATAGCGCCGCACCAGCTCCACCCCTTTGTAAGGATGGTTGTAGGCCACGTCATAGCCCAGCGACCGCAAATGCGCACATACCTGCCCCGACAACGCCGCGCTGGCGGTGCTGCCGTCACGGTCGCCCACCACAAAATCAGCATGCGCTTCGCCCGGAAAATCGGTGGCATGGCTGGAGGCAATCGCCGGCATCGAATGGCAGTTGATATGAATGCTGTAGCCGTGCCTAGCATGCGCCGCATCAATCGCCTGCGCCACCGCTGCATGGTAGGGCTGCCAGCATTGCGCAATGCGCAACTGCACTTCATCGACCGACAGCCGGCGCTCATAAATGGGCACGCCGTCGTCGGTCGTGCGCCAGATCAGCCCCTTGCCCAGCCGCACTTTGGAAAGTATGTGGGGATCGGTTTCGACCGGCCCCGGCCAAGGCGAGTCAAACAGCGAAACATCAATTTCGTTCGTGTTCCGGTTGGCGTCCAGATAGCTGCGCGGAAAATGCGCCTCAATCCAGTGAACGCCAAGCGCGGGCGCAAAGTCATACAGTTTTTCCACGTGCGTGTCTTCTGCGCGGCGCAATGTCGCCATGTCGCAGGTGTACAAAAAATCCGGCGGATAAACGACACCGCTATGGGGCGAGTCAAGAACCAGTGCGCGGCTGCCAGGAGTTTGGGTAATGAACTGCATCGCCCGACTTTATCAGCAGGCCCCAAGCCGCCCACACTACTTGTTCGCAGTAAAAATCAGGGCCGCCCGATGAAACTTTTTGGCATCAGGCGGCGTCTTACCAAAGGCGGGAAAATGTTGTATGCAGTTAACAAACGGGATTTTTCCTACAAAAAATTACCTTATGCAGCCTTAAACTCATCTGTACGCACCCCTAAACTTGTTAAGGTCACCACGACTTGAAATTGTGGGCTGTCACAGAGACCTTTTTATTTTCACCCTGAAAGAAGCATCATGAAATTTTTGAACCGTGCATTTTCATCCACCGTTCTCGCGGTAGCGGCACTGACGGCAGTAGCCGGCGCCCAAGCGCAGAGCAACAACAACTACGGCCTGTACGGCCCAGGCGCTGGCTATGTGGGCCTGAACGTGGGTCAGTCCAACTACTCACTGGGCAATGGCTTCAACCTGTTTTCGTCGGACAACCACGACACGGCCTACAACATTTACACCGGTACTTTCTTCAACCAAAACTTCGGCGCAGAACTGGGCTACACCAATTTTGGCAAGGTTCAGCGCGCAGGCGGCTCCACCAAGGCACAAGGCATTAACCTGAGCCTGGTCGGCAGAGCGCCCATCAGCCCGTCCTTTAACCTGCTCGGCAAACTCGGCACCACCTACGGCAGCACCGATGTTTCCGCACCTGTCGGCTCAGGCGTCGCTTCCGGCAAGGAAACCGGCTTTGGCGTGTCTTATGGCTTGGGCGCTGAATATGTGTTCAACCCCCAGCTTTCAGCCGTGCTGCAGTATGACGAGCACCGTCTGCGCTTTGCAGGCGAAGGCAGAGACCGCATCAGCGCCACCACCGTGGGCTTGCGCTACCGCTTCTAAACGCTGCAAACGCCTGATGGCGTTTGTCTCAAAGCCTGCAAACCCGTCTGGTTTTGCAGGCTTTTTTATTTGAACGCTGGCAAAGTGCTCCTCTAAAAGTAGCAGCCAAACCTTACGCTGCTTGCACAGACAAGTCATTCAACTAAAAATTCTTGCTGCCCGCGCTGGTTCAGGCACAACAGGCCTTTATGCCAGATGCGCCGCCTGGCTAGCCGTAGCCATGAACGAAAATGGCGCTTCGCCGCCGTCCCTCACTTTTCCTGCAGAAACAAAAACCCGCCCATGCACCCCGACAAGTCAGTCCGAGAACGTTTTTTCCATGCGCTGGCTTTTGAACTGCTGGCGGTTGCCATTTGCGCCCCGTTGGGGGCCTGGTTATTGGGTTATTCGCTGGCGCATATCGGGTTGCTGACGCTGATGATTTCGCTGGTGGCAATGACCTGGAACATGATTTTCAACGCCATTTTCGACCGCGCCCAGCGCCGCATTGGCTTTGAGCGCACGCTGGTGGCACGTGCGCTTCATGCCGTGCTGTTTGAAATCGGGCTGCTGCTGGCCGTGGTTCCGCTGGCGGCCTGGTGGCTGGACATCGGGCTATGGGAAGCTTTTGTGCTGGACATCGGCATTGCGCTGTTTTTCCTGCCGTACACCTTTTTGTTCAACCTGGCCTATGACCATCTGCGTGCCCGCTTTGCGGCTAAAAAAATGCAAAGTGTGCCGAGGTAAGGCCCAGGGGCTTTGCCTGCTTTCAGCGCTTTATCACCTGCCGATCAGCAAGACAGTTGAGTTTGCACACTCGAACTGTCCGCTACCAGCCTGGTAATCCCAGCGCTCCAGCAGGCATGAAACCGGCTGGCCAGCGCCGTCATAACGCAGCATGTTGACAGAATTTGGAATGCCCGCCCGCAGCCGCGTCGACAGAGCGGTGCCCGCCTGAACGCACCAAAGACGCCGCCCCAACCCTGCCATGCTGCTCGACAGTTCATGCACATACGGCAAGTGAATGTGGCCACCCATCACGATGTCAGCCCCCGCCTCTGCCCACGCACGAACCGCAGCTTCCCAGCCGCGCAGGCGGTCATGCCTGTCGCTGGCGCTGGGCACATACACCGGCTGATGCACCACCACGATGCGCAACTGCGCCGGATCAGACCGCCGCAACTCGGTCACCACCCGCTCAATCTGCGCGGGCGAGACTTCGCCATTTTTGTGCCGCCAGCGACGCGTGGTTTTTACACCGATGACACGCAGCAACGGCGTCGAAACAACGCGCTCAAGACCCGGCCCGAAGGCTTGCAGATACCTGGCGTAAGGCGTCAAAAACCGCTGGTAAAGGTTGAACAGCGCAATGTCGTGATTGCCGGGAATGACCAGCCTTTGCGCAATGGCCAAGCGGTCACAAAACGCCCGTGCTTGCGCAAACTCCTCAACCCGTGCACGCTGCGTGATGTCTCCCGACAGCACCAGCAGGTCGGGCCGCTGCGCGCTGGCCATCCGCACCAGTGCCTCCATCACGTCGGGTTGTACCGTGCCGAAATGTGGATCGGAGATTTGCAGCAGCGTTGTCATGACGGCGCTCTCATTCAACCGCCGCCAGGTCGGCCGATGCGGGAACCAATAGCAGCAGGGGTTCTGCCGCCACCTCAAAAACCAGTGGCGTCTGCATCCAGACGATTTCACCGTCCGTCGCGACCTTGATGCGGCGCATGCCTTTGGGCATCACGGTCAGCCGGCGAAATGAAAAACTGTGGATATTGTCGGCATCTCCAAGTCGCCCCAGCAGCCCCCGAATCAGCAAGCCAAACAGGGCCAGTGTCCCGATGGGGCGCACGGCAATGCCTGCCAGCTGGCCCTGCGCCAGTGCGTCGATTTGCTTCGCGTCAATGCCGGTTTGCTGCAGTTGCAGACGGTTGTTGGCGACAAACAAAGTGGGTGTGCGCAATGAGACGGTTTGTCCATCCGACTCAATACGCAGCCGGAGCTGGTGGCGTGACCGCAGCAAGCTGGCAATGCCTGAAAGAAAGGCCACGAATCGGCTGCGCCCCAACTGGCTTTTCCAGGCTTCCCGGTCTTCCAGAATCTGCGGATACAGGCCCAGGCTGGCATTGACCAAAAAAACCCGTCCATTCACCCGACCCGCCTGTACCGGCGAGATATGCGCCTGCAGCAATGTAAGTGCCGCCTTGCGTGTGTCCTGCGCAATCGCATGTTCCCGGCCAAAATAGTTGAAGGTTCCTTGCGGCAGCACCCCAAAAGGACAGCAGCTGCCGATCACGGCGTTGGCCACCGCATTGATCGTGCCGTCTCCGCCTGCCGCCACCACAACGCCTTGGCGGGCCTTTGCCAGCGCCACGGCGCGCTTTGCCATCACATCAACCGGCTCTTGCGCATTGCACTGGAGAAACTCAAAACTGCGTCCGCCCGCTTCAAGCACACGGCGAATAATCTGAATTTCCTGGTCGGTATCTCCGCTTCCCGAGCGCGCGTTTAAAACAATAAAAAAAGGGCCGCGCCGGGCTGCTTCCTGGGCGGTTTCTGAAAAAACAGTCATGCGCAAAGCATAGGGGTGACAAAACGGCCGGTCTGTCAGTCAATTGCGCGTTCAGCAGTGCCGTGAAGTTGCGGCCTGTCGGCACGCAACTTCAGCGCATCAGGGGCGCACTGGCTGTGCCACCATTTGCACAGAACCGGAAACGTTCACCATGACCGTGCTTTTGCCAGCCTCCACTGGAACGGCCGATTCGTTCATATCGGATTTGGCGCTCATGGCCAGCATGCGCGGGCGGGGCGACTGGCCCTGGTCATTGGCGTTAATGGACACTTCGCGCAAGGTGAAGCCGGCAAATCCAAAACTTCTGGAAATCTCGCCTGCCTTGGCCTTGAAGCGTTCTATCGCCTGCGTCTGCGCCTGGCCTTCCACGCGGGCGCGCTGCTCACGGCTCAGGGCGAAGCTGACATTGCCCATCGTCAGGGTCTGAATTTTTCCGGCTGTGCTGGTAATGCGCGGAAAATCCTTGCCCTCCAGCACCAGCTCGGTCGAGCCTTGCCAGCCGTTGATCTTGCCGTCTTTGTTGTAGCGCGGATACAGGCTGAAATTTCCGGTGCGCACTTCCATTTGCTCAGGCATTGCCGCCTGCCGGGCTTGCGCCAGCGCCGTATCGAGCGCCTGCTTGAGCTGGGTTTGCACCGTGCCCGCGTCAGCACCATCGCGCGTGGTGGTCATTGAAATGGACAACAAATCCTGCTGGACTTCTACCGAGCCGCTGGCTGAAAGCTGGGCAACATTTTGCAGCCGCTCAGGCTGCATATTTTGGGCAAAAGTGACTGTAGCGCAAGCAGAAATGGCCAAAGTAGCTATTAATTTTGTAGCACGCATCATATTGAATTTGCCTTATGGTGAATTTGTAAAAATAGCGATCAAGTGCTAAATCAGCGCACTTCGCTCCTGTCCTGCTGGCGATGACCGAAGCCAGCAGAGCTGGCCGGACAGG
The DNA here is from genome assembly GCF_035984465.1 of Polaromonas sp. CG_9.5. Taxonomy (NCBI): domain Bacteria; kingdom Pseudomonadati; phylum Pseudomonadota; class Betaproteobacteria; order Burkholderiales; family Comamonadaceae; genus Polaromonas; species Polaromonas sp. CG_9.5. The sequence continues at coordinate 168,428 of NZ_JAXCHR010000003.1, read as the reverse complement.
CTATGGCCACGCTAGCATAGGCTCAAAAAACGCCCAGCCAAAAAAGGCTGGTCGTTTTATTAAAAGCCACCATTCACAACCCGCTTGTCAAGCTCAAAAACCCTTTGCTTCAGGACATCCGGCAGACAGGATTGAAAAACCCTCAGGTAGCCCCCACATGAGCGGCATACTTTTAATTAAATTTTTTGTAATCAAAAGTCCTTTTGAGTAAAGAAAGAAACGTTTTCTATTTCCAGCCCGCAAAATGGCCCTGTTACAAATCACTAAAACATCATGACTCAAGCTCAATCCACCCCCCGCGCCGACAAGATTCTGATTCTTGACGACGACGCCCGTATCCGCGACTTGCTGCGCCGCTATCTGGCCCAGGAAGGTTTTGAAGTCATCCTGGCCGAAGACAGCAAGGCGCTGAACCGCATCATGCTGCGCGACGCCGTGGACTTGATCGTGCTGGACTTGATGATGCCCGGCGAAGACGGCCTGTCCATCTGCCGGCGCTTGCGCGCGGCCAACGACCGCACGCCCATCATCATGCTGACCGCCAAGGGCGAAGACGTTGACCGCATCGTCGGCCTCGAAGTGGGCGCTGACGACTACCTGGCCAAGCCTTTCAACCCGCGCGAGTTGCTGGCCCGCATTCATGCCGTGCTGCGTCGCCGCCCCGCAGCCGAGGTACCAGGCGCGCCGTCGAGCGACCAGGAAGTCGTCACGTTCGGGCCGTTCTCGTTTGACATGAGCTTGCGCACGCTGCAAAAAAATGGCGAGGAACTGCCGCTGACCACGGGCGAATTCGCCATGCTCAAAACACTGGTTCGCCATCCACGGCAGCCGCTGTCGCGTGAAAAACTTGCCCAACTGGCGCGCGGCCGGGAGTTCGAGCCGTTTGACCGCAGCCTGGATGTGCAGGTGTCGCGCCTGCGCAAGCTGATCGAAACCGACGCCGCCGTGCCGCGTTATATCCAGACCGTCTGGGGCATTGGTTACGTCTTTGTGCCGGACGGCACAAATTAAAACAGCGTTGCGGCTTTGTCGCGGCAGGTGATGCGGGTGATGCAGGGATTGAAACCTGTTGCTCAATAACCCTGCTCCTCCAGCCACTGGCTGACAAATAACCCAAGCGCGCCACCATTGCCAATTTTTGCAAAATGGCGGCGCGCCTGCACCGTGTGCAGCTTTACTTCTGACGCCCGCTCACTTGCTTGTCATGGCCACTTCGCAATACTCTTCTCTGGAAACCGCACCCGCGCCGCTGGAATTACGCCCACGCCGGGGCATCAATCTGTTTTGGCGGACTTTTTTCTTTCTGGCGCTGCTGTTGTTTGGCTCCATGGTGGCGTGGCTGCAAACTTTTCGCACCCTGGAGACCGAGCCCCGCGCCGTGCAAAGCGCACAACAACTTGCCACCGTGGTCAACCTGGCCCGCACGGCGCTGCGTTATTCCGACTCTATTGCACGTGTCTCGCTGATCAAGATGCTGGCCGAGGAGGAAAAGTTTCGCATTACGCCGCGTGAGCCCACAGACACGTTCAAGCCGTTCATCAGCGACGAATTTGGCGAGCGTATCGCGCAGGAAATCACAGCCCGGCTCGGCGAGGATACCGTGGTAGCGGGCAGCGTCAACGGTCAGCCCGGTTTGTGGATTGGTTTTGTAATTGAAGGCGACGCCTACTGGATCCTCGCTGACGCGTCGCGGCTCGGGCCGTCACGCACCAGCACCTGGGCCATCTGGCTTGTTGCGGCGGCGGCTTTGTCGCTGACCGGTGCGGCGGTGATTGCGCGGTTGATCAACCAGCCACTCAAGCAGTTGTCGTTTGCAGCAGGCCGCATGCGCGATGGCGATTTTGACGCCAGCCGGCTGGACGAACAGGTGTCGACCAGCGAAGTGCGCGAGGTCAATATTGGCTTTAACCGCATGGCCGCGCAGCTCGCGAAAATCGAGCAGGAGCGCGCCGTCATGCTGGCCGGCATTTCCCACGACCTGCGCACGCCGCTGGCACGTCTGCGCCTGGAAACCGAGCTGAGCGTGACCGACCTGGACGCGCGCGAGCACATGGCAGCCGATATTGCGCAGCTCGACGCCATTATTGGCAAGTTCATGGACTACGCCCGCCCCCAACCGGCACACCTGGAGCCGGTTTCGCTCAACGACATCGTGAATGCGGCGGTGTATGCGGTGGCCGACTACGCCGACATGAAGGTGACGGTGGATATTCCGGCTGACACCCACGTCCTGGCCGATAAGGTTGATCTTTCCCGCATCGTTTCCAATTTGCTGGAAAATGCCCGGCGTTATGGAAAATCACCCCAAACCGGCGTGGCGCTGGTCAGCATTGCGGCCAAAGCCCGTGAGCGCTGGGTGCTCATCAAAGTGCGCGACTACGGCCAAGGCGTCGCACCTCCCATTCTGGCCAAGCTCACCAATCCGTTTTTCAGGGGCGACGCCGCGCGCACCGAGGCCACAGGCGCTGGCCTGGGATTGGCAATTGTTGAAAAAACTGTACTGCGCATGGGCGGCACCTTCAGTCTTTCCAACACCACCTCAGGTGGACTGGCCGCGCATATCAAGCTGCGCCGCAGCTAAAAGCCGTAGCGGGCCCGTGTTTTGGCGGTCCTGAACCTGTTTTTATAGCCAAAAATGCCGCTAGCGCATGCTGGACGGGCGCAACCAGCTATCAATAAAGAAGCGCGACGGCCCGTGCTTCCAGACTCAGGCCCTGGCCGACCGGTCCGAGTCTCTCGGCCGTCTTGGCCTTGACATTGACTTGGGTTTTGTCCAGCCCCAGCGCCTCGGCAATGCGCACGCGCATGGCCGGAATATGCGGTGCCAGCTTGGGCGACTGCGCCACGATGGTGCTGTCAATATTGCCGATACGCAAACCCTGCGCTGCCAGCAGCCGGCCGGTTTCACGCAGCAGCACCATCGAATCAGCGCCTTTGAAACGCGCATCAGTATCCGGAAAATGACTGCCGATGTCGCCCAGCCCCGCCGCGCCCACCAGCGCATCAATAATGGCGTGCAGCAATACATCGGCATCCGAATGGCCGAGCAGACCCAGCGTATGGCTGATTTCAACACCGCCCAGAATCAGCTTGCGCCCAGGCACCAGGGCATGCGTGTCCCAGCCTTCGCCAATGCGAAAAGGCGGACGTGGCCCGAAGGGGACGGAATTCATAGCGTTTGGCTTTCTTTGAAAAATTGAATCAGCGTTTTTTTACAACTGCCCGCACGCCTCAAGCCAACCGACGCCGGTTCAACAAAATCGCTTCGGCCAGTGCGAAGTCTTCCGGGTAAGTCACCTTGAAGTTCTGTGCGCTGCCGGCGACAAGTTTGGGGGCCAGACCCAGCGCTTCAATGGCGCTCGACTCGTCGGTCACGACGTTGCCCGCACTTTCGGCGGCGTCAAGCGCCTGCATCAACATCTCGATGCGAAACATCTGCGGCGTTTGCGCCAGCCATTTGTCGCTGCGGTCCAGCGTAGCGGCGACCCGGCCCTGCTGCTCTAGCCTGCCTTCACATTTCAGCGTGTCGGGCAGTTTGTGCGCCAGCAGCCCGCCCACGGCGTCGTGCTGACAGCCGTCGATCAGCTGGTTGATTTGCTCCGGCGTCACCAGGCAACGCGCCGCATCGTGAACCAGCACCCAGTCGCCCGCTTCAGCCCCGGCCTGCTGCAATGCGTCCAAACCCTGGCGCACACTGCCAGCCCGGCTGGCACCGCCACAGGCCGCAACAATAAATAACTTTTCAGACAGCGCATCAAAGAAAACATCATTGGGGGCCACCACCACCAGCGTTTTTTCCAGGCGCTTGACGTCCGCAAAAGCTACCAGCGTGTGCAGCACCATCGGCAGGCCAGCGATGGGCTGATATTGCTTGGCCAAGCCAGAAAGCGACGTGCTTGCCCGACTCCCTTGTCCGGCGCAGGGAATCAGGGCAAAAAAACGGTTGCTGAAACGGTTTTCGGCGGGTCTTGTCATCATCACTTCATCATAGATTCTAAAATCAAGCCAATGCACCTTCCTTCACTTGTGACCGGCAAACGCTACACCCTTCCCCAACCTACCGGTTCTGCCGATGCCCTGCTACTGGCCCGACTCGGGCAACGCGAAAAGGCGGCAGGCAAGCTCACCGCCATCATCACGTCAGACGCCGCCACTGCCCAAAGGCTGATGGACGAGATGGCGTTTTTTGCGCCCGAGCTGCGCTGCGCTCTGTTTCCCGATTGGGAAACCCTGCCTTACGACGCATTTTCGCCGCACCAGGACTTGATCAGCGAACGGCTGGCCACGCTGTGGCGCATCCAGCAACGCGACAAGGACACCGGTGCCGACGTGGTCATCGTGCCCGCCACCACCGCGCTTTACCGGCTCGCGCCGCCCAGCTTTCTGGCCGGCTACACGTTTGAATTCAAGGTCAAGCAAAAGCTTGATGAAGCCAAGCTCAAAGGCCAGCTTACGCTGGCGGGCTACAGCCATGTCACGCAGGTGGTCAGCCCCGGTGAATACGCGGTGCGCGGCGGGCTGATTGATTTGTTTCCGATGGGCTCGCTGGTGCCGTTTAGGGTCGATCTGTTTGACGACGAAATCGACAGCATCCGCACCTTTGACCCGGACAGCCAGCGCTCTTTGTACCCGGTGCCCGAAGTGCGGCTGTTGCCGGGCCGCGAATTTCCGATGGACAACGATGCGCGCGCGAAATTTCGCAACCGCTGGCGCGAGCTGCTGGAGGGCGACCCGACCAAGAGCCGCATCTACAAAGACATGGGCAATGGCGTGGCCACCGCAGGCATCGAGTATTACCTGCCGCTGTTTTTTGAAGAAACCGCGACCGTGTTCGACTACCTCGGCAAAAATGCCACGGTGGTGCTGCACGGCGACCTGGAGCCAGCCTTTCAGCGCTTTTGGCAAGACACCAAAGACCGCTACCGGCTGGTCAAGGACGCGCCCGACCGCCCGGCGCTGCCGCCCGAATCGCTGTTTTTAAGCGCCGAACAGTTTTATTCGCGCGCCAATGACTATCCGCAACTGGCGTTGCGCGGCACGGTTGAAGACGTGGCCGACAACGCGCAGTTCCAAAAGTTAAGTGAAATGGCCGTCGTGCGCGGCGCCGAAGACCCGCTGGCTGGCTTCAAGCGTCACGCCAAAAACACCGCCCACCGCGTGCTGGTGCTGGCCGAAAGCGCCGGCCGGCGCGAAAGCCTGCTTGATTTTCTGCGCGCCAGCAACGTCAGCCCACCGGCCTTCGATTCGCTCGAAGACTTCCAGACGAGCAGCGAGAAGATCGGCATTGCCACCGCCGCGCTGAACACCGGTTTCAGCTGGCTTGAAGAAAGCATCGATTTCATCACCGAGACTGAGCTGTTCGCGGCAGGCCCCACCACGCGCCGGCGCAACAAGCGGCAGGAGCAGGTCAGCGACGTCGAAGCGCTGATCAAGGACTTGTCCGAACTTCGCATCGGCGACCCGGTGGTGCACAGCGCCCACGGAATTGGTCGCTACCAGGGGTTGATCAACCTGGACCTGGGCGAGAAAAATCAGGACGGATCCCCTGCGGTGCAGGAATTTTTGCATCTGGAGTATGCTGACAAAGCCACGCTGTACGTGCCGGTCAGCCAGCTGCACCAGATCAGCCGCTACACCGGCGTCAGCGCCGAAGAAGCGCCGCTGCACCGGCTCGGCAGTGGCCAGTGGGAAAAAGCCAAGCGCAAGGCCGCCGAGCAAATCCGCGACTCCGCCGCCGAACTGCTCAACATCTATGCCCGCCGCGCCGCGCGCGAAGGCCACGCCTTTCGCTATTCGCCCGGCGACTACGAGGTTTTTGCCAACGACTTCGGCTTTGACGAAACCCCCGACCAGCGCGCCGCAATTCATGCGGTGATCCAGGACATGATCAGCCCGCGTCCCATGGACCGGCTGGTTTGCGGCGACGTGGGTTTCGGCAAGACTGAAGTGGCGTTACGCGCTGCCTTCATTGCGATTACCGGCGGCAAGCAGGTGGCCTTGCTGGCCCCGACCACGCTGCTGGCCGAGCAGCATTACCAGACGCTGGTGGACCGCTTTGCCAAGTGGCCGGTCCAGGTCGCCGAAATGAGCCGTTTCCGCTCGGCCAAGGAAATCACCGCCGCCATCAAGGGCCTGGCTGAAGGCACGGTCGATATCGTCGTCGGCACCCACAAGCTGCTGAGCCAGGACGTGAAGTTCAAGCAACTGGGCTTGCTGATCATTGACGAGGAACACCGTTTTGGCGTGCGCCACAAAGAGTCCATGAAAGCCATGCGCGCCGAAATCGACGTGTTGACGCTGACCGCCACGCCGATTCCGCGCACGCTGGGCATGGCACTCGAAGGTTTAAGGGATTTAAGCGTGATTGCGACCGCCCCGCAACGGCGGCTTGCTATCAAAACCTTTGTGCGTACCGAAGGCAACGGCGTGATCCGCGAGGCCGTGCTGCGCGAGTTGAAGCGCGGCGGCCAGGTTTATTTTCTGCACAACGAAGTCGACACAATTCAAAACCGCCGCGAAAAGCTGGAGGCGTTGCTGCCCGAAGCACGCATTGCCGTCGCCCACGGCCAGATGCCCGAGCGCGAGCTGGAACGCGTGATGAAAGACTTCGTGGCCCAGCGCTACAACATCTTGCTGTGCTCGACCATCATCGAGACCGGCATTGACGTGCCCAGCGCCAACACCATCTTGATGAGTCGCGCCGACAAGTTCGGTCTGGCGCAGCTGCACCAGTTGCGCGGTCGCGTCGGCCGCAGCCACCACCAGGCCTACGCGTATTTGATGGTGCCCGACCTCGAAGGCCTGACCAAGCAGGCCAGCCAGCGGCTCGACGCGATTCAGCAGATGGAAGAACTCGGCTCGGGGTTTTATTTGGCGATGCACGACCTGGAAATTCGCGGCACCGGCGAAGTGCTGGGCGAAAACCAGAGCGGCAACATGCTGGAAATCGGCTTTCAGCTTTACAACGAGATGCTCAGCGAAGCCGTCGAGTCCCTGAAAGCGGGCCGCGAGCCGGACTTGCTGTCGCCACTCAGCGCCACTACCGAGATCAACCTGCATGCGCCCGCGCTGCTGCCAAGCGACTTCTGCGGCGACGTGCATTTGCGCCTGTCGTTCTACAAAAAACTCGCCACCGCCAAAAAGACCGAGCAGATCGACGCATTGCTGGAAGAAATCGTTGACCGCTTCGGCAAGCTGCCCGCGCAAGCGCAGACGCTGATCGACGTTCACCGCCTGCGCGTCATCGCCAAGCCCTACGGCGTCGTCAAGGTCGATGCCGCGCCCGGCGCCATCACCATCACCTTCAAGAAAGACCCGCCCATCGACGCGATGGCCATCATCCACCTGATCCAGAAAAACAAGCACATCAAGCTGGCCGGCAACGACAAGCTGCGCATCGAGCGCGCCTTACCGGAACCCAAGGACCGGGCGCAAATGGTGCGCGATGTGCTCAAGAGCCTGGGGCAGCCGGTGGCACAAGTTGCCGAAATCGCGATTCACGTATAAGTTAACCAAACTTATAATTTATCGTCATCCCTTCCAAAGGAGAAATGCCATGGGACAAGTCACGATTTATGTGGAAGACGGCGCACTTGATGCGGCGAAACGTGCCGCCGAACGCGCCAAGGTATCGGTTAGCCAATGGTTTGCCAAATTCGCCGTTGAGGAAAAACAGAAGCAGGCGCAAGGCTGGGATGATTTTTTCGCTGAGATAGACCGTTTGCGGGACGAAGGCGGGGATGATTTTCCGTCGCTTGAAGAAATCCGTGTCCACGAAGTGCCGGACAGTCCGCGCGAGTCCTGGTAGGAGTATTTTTTGGCGCTTTTACTTGACTCCAACATCCTGATCTATTTCTTTAAAAATGCAGGAGCCGTGCGTTTGCACATGGCGCAGCGCAAAGACGTAGAGATCAAACTGTGTACGCCCGTGCTGTGGGAACTTCTCACGGGCGCTTTCAAATCGCAAGACCCACGCAGTCAGTTGGCACGGCTGGATGCCGTGAAAACCCGCTTCGACGTGCTGCCCTTCGATTTGGCCGCTGCAGAGCAAGCCGCCAAGGCCAGGGCATATCTTGAACGGCAGGGAACGCCTATCGGGCCGGTCGATACCCTGATTGCCGGCATCGCCCTGTCCCAGAACCTGACCGTCGTCACCCGCAACACCCGCGAGTTCGAGCGTGTGCCGGGCTTGCGGGTAGAGAACTGGTTTGACTGACGCAAAAGGCCTGCCAGTTTGGGTCGAGAACGACGACCAATCCACCCATACGCCGGGCATCACAGCCTGAAATTTCTAACGAAATAAGCCTCTTGCGCATACCACACGGGCGCAAGCAGCTATCAAAACCGTAGTACCTAATCCCCATGTCAACACCCATCCTGAACGCCCCAACCCCTGACCAGCGCAAGCTGGCGCTGCTGCGCGAGCATTTTCCGCAGGCCGTGGAAACCGATGCGCAAGGGCGCATCCGCATCAACGCCAGCGCGCTGCAACTCGCGCTTGACCCGTCCAATCCGGCGGGGATTCAGGTGGAAGAAGACGGCTACGAACTGCGCTGGGTCGGCAAGCGCGAGGCGTATCACAGCGCGTTTTTGCCGGTGCAAAAAATCATTGCGCCGCTGCAGGACGACAGTAAACACTGGGACACCACCGGCAACCTGCTCATCAAGGGCGACAACCTGGACGCGTTGCGGCTGCTGCGCCAGAGCTATTTTGGCAAGGTCAAGCTGATTTATATCGACCCGCCCTACAACACCCAGAGCGACGCCTTCATCTACCGCGACGACTTTTCTGCCAAACAAAGCGAGGTGCTGGCGCAACTGGGCTACACGGCGGACAACATCGACTACATCAAGAACATCTACGGCGCGCGTACGCACAGCGGCTGGCTGTCGTTCATGTACCCGCGCCTGCTGCTGGCGAAGGATTTACTGCGCGACGACGGCGTGATTTTTATCTCGATTGACGACAACGAGCAGGCGCAGTTGAAGCTGCTGTGTGATGAGGTGTTTGGGCAGGAGAATTTTGTCTCCAACCTGACCTGGGAAAAAGGTCGCAAGAACGACGCCAAGTTTTTCTCGAATGGCCATGAATACATGCTTGCGTATGCTAAGTCAGTGGCTGCTTTGCGCGATGAAAACACGGTGTGGCGTGAAGAAAAACCCGGCGCGCGTGACATTTGGGAGCAGTACCTCAGCCTGCGGGAAAAGCACGGCACGAACAACACAAGCATTGAATCCGACCTGCAAAAGTGGTTCGCCAGCTTGCCCAAGGGCAACCCGGCCAAAAAATGGAGCCGCTACAAGCGCATTGACGCCAACGGCCCGTGGCGCGACCGGGACATTTCTTGGCCCGGCGGGGGCGGCCCGCGTTACGACGTGCTGCACCCCACCACCGGGCAAGCGTGCAAGGTTCCTGAGCGCGGGTGGATTTATTCCAACCCCGAACAAATGCAGCGCCAAATTGAACTGGGGCTGGTGGAGTTTCGGCCAGACCACAGCGAGCCGCCGTTTCGCAAGGCGCACATTCGCCCCATCGGCCAAGAACTGGAGGCCATTGAGCCTGACGCAGAAGAAGCCGACGATGAAGAAGAGTTCGCCACCCAAGTTCGGGGCAGCTATTTTTACAAGCAGTCGCAAGTTTCGGTCCGGCACTTGCGCACGCTGCTGGGTAAAAACGTTTTCAACAACCCCAAGGATCTTGAGGAAATCGCCAAACTGGTCCAGTACGCCACGTCAGGCGACAAGCAAGCGCTGGTGCTGGATTTTTTTGCGGGCAGTGGCTCCACAGGCGAAGCCGTCATGCGCCTGAACGCCGAGGACGGCGGCAATCGCCAGTTCATCCTCGTCCAGATTCCCCAGCCCATTGACCCGAAGGCGCAAAAAGAAGCCCATACCTTCGTCACCGAAACGCTGAAAAAACCCGACGCCACGATTTTCGAGATTACCGCCGAACGCCTGCGCCGGGCCGGTGCAAAAATCGAGGCCGAGCAAGCCGAAAAAGCCAAAGCCGCTGGATTGCTCCCGGCGCAGCTTGAAGGTTTTTCGTCCGACACCGTAGCCGGTTCAGCCCCGGCGGCGCACGTCGATACCGGCTTTCGCGTCTTTGATCTGGTCGATGACCCCGATGCGCTCATCCTGCAAAAACCGCTGCAGCAAGCCAGCCAGGCCGATGTACTGGCCCTGCAAGCGGCCATTGCCACGCCCCAGCCGGCGCAATTTCCGCGCATTCTGTACAACCTGCTGCTGGCCGAGGGTCTGCCGCTGACGACGCTACTGCGCACAGTGATTGATCAGCAGGTGTATGTGGCCGCCAATGTGGCGTTTGTTGTGCGGGCCTTGCCGCTGGACGTACTCACCGATACGCTGCGCGCCTTGCAGCAAGACGCCGCGCCGCCCGTCTATCTGACGGTTTATGCGCCGTGGATTGCCGACGACAACTTCATGCTGGGCATCAAGACGATGGCCGAGACGCTGGGGTATTCAGAAGACAAGCTGCGGCTGCGGGGCTGAACGCGATGATCGCCCAATTCCAGTACACCACCCTCGCCCACCAAACCCAGGCGGTGCAAAGCATTGCCGACGTGTTCAACGATGTGCGTTTTTCCCTGCCCACCAATGCGCAGAGCAACCCGGTCATGGTTCCCGCCGAAGCAGCGCCGGTCTTGCGCGGCAACATCACTGCCATCCGCAAGCGCAACCATATCCATGCCGGTGAGGTGCAGGTCGCCGGCACGGCCACGCCTGCACTTGGGCTGGATGTGCTGATGGAAACCGGCACGGGCAAGACGTTCACTTTCATCGAGACGATTCACCGGCTGCACAAGAACAAAAAACTTGCCAAGTTCATCGTGCTGGTGCCGTCCAACGCTATCCGGCAGGGCACGCTGAAAAGCCTGCAAACCACGGCGGAGTTTTTTGGCAAGCAGTACGGCCAGAAAATCAGCGTGTACAACTACTCGGCGCGCACGGTGCAGGGCTTCATTCACGCGGCCAATGCCGGAATTTCGGTGCTGGTGGCCACCTACCAGTCGTTTGCCGGCGACAGCAAGGCCATCAACAAGCGCGGCGTGGAAGCCAACCTTTTCGGCCACGCCAAGAGTTTCATGGAAGCGCTGGCGGTGATTCGCCCGGTGCTCATCATTGACGAGCCGCACCGCTTCGAGGGCAAGCAGACGCAGGAATACCTGGCCAAGTTCAACCCGCTGCTGACCATCCGGTTTGGCGCGACCTTTAAAGACAAGGCCGCAAGCGACGGACTGAAATACAACAACCTGATCTATACGCTCGACAGCCTGGACGCCTTTCGCCAGCGTCTGGTCAAGGGCATCACCGTGGACACGGTGGGCACTGGCGCGGACATGGCGCAGGTGCTGTGCTTCATCTCAAGCAGCGGAACGGCCAAGGAGCGCGCCGCGCAGGTCAGCTACCAGACGATGGCAGGCAAGCATGCCAGCGTGGCGCTGAAGGCCAAGGACAATCTGGGCGAGAAAACCGGCCTGGGTTTTTTGGACGGCCATGTGGTGGAGGCGGTGACGGCCAAAGAAGTGCGCTTCACCAATGATTTTGCGCTGCCGCTGGGCGAAGCCACGTCCTGCGGCATGCTGGCCGAACAAATGCAGGCGCTGATCATTGAGCGCAGCATTTCAAACCACTTCGAGCGTGAAGAAGCGCTCTACAGTCGCGGCATCAAGGCCCTGAGCCTGTTCTTTATCGACTCGGTGGCCAAGTACATGCCCGAAGGCACGAAGCCGGCGGTGATCCGCGTGGCCTTTGAGCGCCATTACCGCGCGCAACTGGCGCAGATGCTGGAAAAACCCGATCTGGACCCGGGCTACCGCGCCTACTTGGCTCGCAGCGCGGCCGACATTGGCCGGGTTCACAAAGGTTACTTTGCCCGCTCGCACAGCGAAAAAGGCGAAGAAGAAGCCATCAAGCTGATCTTGCAGGAAAAGGAAAAACTGCTTTCATTTGACACCGACTTGCGGTTTATCTTTTCGATGTGGGCGCTGCAGGAAGGCTGGGACAACCCGAACATCTTCACGCTGTGCAAGCTCGCGCCGAGCAACTCCAAAATCACCAAGCTGCAGCAAATCGGGCGCGGCCTGCGGCTGGCCGTGAACCAGCAGTTAGAGCGCGTTCAGTCCGACGACCCGGCGTTTGACGAGGTGAACGAGCTGGTGGTGGTGGTGCCCGCCAGCGAAGGGGATTTTGTCGAGGCGATTCAAAACGAGATTGCCGCGCACAGCGTGCAGCGCGTGGCGCGGGTGTTTGACGATGCGGTGCTGGCTGAATTTGGCGTGGCACCCAGCACCCGCGTGGCGAACCGCGTACTCGATGAATTGGCCGCGCTGGGGGTAATTTCGCTCGATGACGTGTCGGGCCAGGCGACCTTGCTGCTGGAGCGCACCGCCTACCTGGCCCGGCGTGATGAAATTCTGGCGCGCCTGAAAACTATTCATGGCATTGAAGACCAGAACGCGGTCAACATGCAGGCGTATCTGGACGCCTATTACGAAGGCTATGGCAAGGTCAAGCGCAAGGAAGACAAGCTCAAACCCACGCTTCGCCTGAACGCGGCGAACTACCAGAAGTTCAAGGAGTTGTGGGAAAACCTGAACCGCGATGCGGTGCTGCGCTACGAGCTGGATGCGGAGCTGTTGACCGAGAAAATCATCGCGCGGATTGCGACTGATTTTGAAGTGAGGCCGCTGACCATTAGCGTGACGCGCACCGAGTCAGTGCAAAGCCTGCACCAGGCCAAAAGCACGGAAACGCCTTACCTCATCCTGCCGCAGTCGGTCTATACGCTGTCGGAATTCGTGCGCGAACTGGCCAACCTGACCAAGCTGAGTTACCACACCGTCGCGCATATTTTGAGCCGCATGCCGGCGGACAAGTTTGAGCAGATTCGCCACAACGAAAACCGCGCCTTGAGCGCCCTGCGCGATTTGATGCTGGGCTGCATTTACGAATTGCTGGTCAACAAGGTGACTTACGAGTTGCGCGAAGTCCGGGTGAAGACATCCTTGACCGACAAGAAAGGAAACTTGCTTGAAACGCTGCCGGTGTCGCTGTGCGGGGTTGAAACACACGCCATCGGCAACGCCGAAATCCAGGCTAGATCGCTGTACGACGAGGCTTTCATGCCGGTGGACAGCCAGATCGAGCGTCTGACCGTGGACGAATCGAACCAGACGCGGGTGACGGTGTTTGCCAAGCTGCCCAAGATTGACATTCCCACGCCGGCGGGCAAATACAACCCGGATTTTGGCTATGCCATCACGCAGGACGGCACGGCGCAGGCGCTGTACCTGGTGGTGGAAACCAAGGGCTACGACAGCCTCAGCGACATTCCGGTCAAGGAAAAATGGAAAATTGATAGCGCCCGGCAGTTTTTCAAGGCGCTGCAAGACTTGCCCGAGCTGAAGGAAAAAGGCGTGCAAATCCGCTTTGAAACCAAAATCAACGGCGAACGTCTGGCGCAATTGATTTCAAGTATGAAATAGGCCTCTTGCGCACGCCATTCGTGCGCAAGAAGCTATCAAAACAGTAGTAAAAAAACCATGAACCCCATCGAACACTCCCCCGGCCTCATCGTCAACATCGCCACGCCCGACCTGAAACTCAGCGACTTCAAGCTGATCGCCTTTGACATGGACTCGACGCTCATCAACATCGAATGCGTCGATGAAATCGCCGATGCGGTGGGCCGAAAGGCCGAAGTGGCGGCCATCACCGAAGCCGCGATGCGCGGTGAAATCACCGATTTCAAGGACAGCTTGCGCCGGCGCGTGGCGCTGCTCAAGGGCGTGAGTGTGGCCAGCATGGAAGCGGTTTATCGCGAGCGGCTCCAGCTCAACCCGGGCGCGGCGGAACTGGTGCGCGCCTGCAAGGCGGCCGGCATGAAGGTGTTGCTGGTCAGCGGCGGCTTCACGTTTTTTGCCGACCGGGTGCGGGACGAACTGGGCATCGACTACCTGCGCGCCAATGTGCTGGAAATTGACAACGGCGTGCTGACCGGCCAGCTGGTCGATCAGCCGTGGGGCGACATCTGCGACGGCGAAGAAAAGCGCCGCACGCTGCTGGCTACCTGCGCGCAACTGGGCATCAACCCGCTGCAGTCCATTGCCATGGGCGACGGCGCGAATGACCTGCCGATGATGGGTGCGGCTGGCCTGTCGGTGGCTTATCACGCCAAGCCGAAAGTGCGCGAGCAGGCGATGGTGGCGATCAACGAGGGCGGGCTGGACCGGCTGCTGGAGCTGCTTCGCTGACGCCAGAAAGCCCTGACGCCCTGAAGCGATGAACCTGTCAACGACCTCTGCCTCCATGAATCTGTTCCAAAAATTCGAAAGCCTGCTGCACGCGTACCCTGAAGCAGAACCGACGCTACCGCCCAAGGGTTTTATTGCTTTTATCTGGGCCTGCAGCCGGGGCGCACGCGGCTTCATCTTGCTGATGGCTGTGCTGTCCGGCCTGCTGGCGGCCTTCGAGGCCTTGCTGTTCGCCATGCTGGGCCGCATCGTGGACTGGCTGGGCCGCACGCCACCGGCCCGTTTGTGGATTGAGCAAGGCACGACGCTGAAAGTGCTGGCCGGTCTGGTGATTGGCAGCATTGCGGTGGTGGCCTTGCAAACCGTCATCAAGCACCAGACCCTGGCCATCAATTTTCCGATGCGTTTGCGCTGGAACTTCCACCGCCTGATGCTGGGCCAGAGCATGGCTTTTTACCAGGATGAATTTGCCGGACGCCTGACCACCAAGGTCATGCAGACGGCGCTGGCCGTGCGCGACACGCTGTTTGTACTGGCCGATGTGCTGGTGGCCATGGTGATTTACATCGCCACCATGACGGTGCTGGCGGGCGCGTTTGACCTCAAGCTGGTGCTGCCGTTTTTGGTCTGGCTGGTGCTGTATATCGGCTCGCTCTTTTTCTTTGTGCCCCGGCTCGGCCATGTCGGCAAGCAGCAAGCCGATGCGCGTTCGCTCATGACCGGGCGCATCACCGACGCCTACACCAACATCACCACCGTCAAGCTGTTTTCCCACACCCACCGCGAAGCCGCTTTTGCGCGCTCGGCGATGCAGGAGTTCATGACTACCGGCCACAGCCAGATGCGGCTCGTCAGTGCGTTTGAAGTTGTCAACCATGCGCTGAGCATGGGCCTGATTCTGGGCATGGCGGGCACGTCGCTGTGGTTGTGGCAATCGGGCGAAGTGGGTGTCGGTGCAGTGGCGGCGGCCACCGCCATGGCGCTGCGGCTGCAGGGCATGTCGCACTGGATCATGTGGGAAATGACCAGCCTGTTTGAAAGCGTCGGCACGGTGCAGGACGGCATCAACACGCTGTCGCGCCCGCGCGCAATCGAGGACGCAGCGCAGGCCAAGGTGCTTAGCGTGCCGCACGGTGAAGTGCGCTTTGAGGACGTGAGCTTCAGCTACGGCCAGGGAACGCGGGTGATTGAAAAGCTCAATTTGACCGTCAAGCCTGGCGAAAAAATCGGTTTGATTGGCCGTTCGGGTGCGGGCAAATCCACACTGGTCAACCTGTTGCTGCGCTTTCATGATGTCGAGGCCGGGCGGATTTTGATCGACGGCCAGAATATCTCAGGCGTGACGCAGGACAGCCTGCGCAGCCACATCGGCATGGTGACGCAAGACACGTCGCTGCTGCACCGCTCGGTGCGCGACAACATCACCTACAGCCGGCCCGGCGCGACTGAGGACGCCATGCGGCTGGCGGCGCAGCAGGCCGAGGCCGACGGTTTTATTGCCGGCCTGACGGACTTGCAGGGGCGCTCGGGCTTTGACGCGCATGTCGGCGAGCGCGGCGTGAAGCTTTCGGGCGGCCAGCGCCAGCGCGTGGCCATTGCCCGGGTGATGCTGAAAGACGCGCCCATCCTGCTGCTCGACGAAGCCACCAGCGCACTCGACTCCGAAGTGGAAATTGCCATCCAGACCAGCCTGAACACCCTGATGAAAGGCAAGACCGTGATTGCAATTGCGCACCGGCTGTCAACCATTGCGGCGATGGACCGGCTGATCGTGCTGGATCAGGGCCGCATCGTGGAAGAAGGCAATCACCGCGAATTGCTGGCCCTGGGCGGTGTGTATGCGCGGCTGTGGGCGCACCAGAGCGGCGGTTTTCTACCCGACGAGACCGACGAATAAACGCTGGCCATCAGTGCCCGCCATTCAGCTTGGCATGAATGCGGCGGATGTTGCGCCAGACCCCCCACAGCACCAGCGGAATCGCCGCACCGACCAGCATTTCCGGATTGACCGGTGCGCCCGCCGCCTTGGCTGCCTTGCCGGCGTAAAGCAGCAGGCTGATGACGTAGTACGAGATGGCGGCAATCGACAGGCCTTCGACCGTCGATTGCAGGCGCAGTTGCAACTCCTGCCCTCGCGTGAGTTTTTCCAGCAGCACCTGGTTTTGCGTTTCGGTGGCAATGTCCACCCGGGTGCGCAGCAAGGCGCTGGTGCGCGTGACCCGTTCCGACAGCGAGGTCAGGCGCTGCGCGGTGGCGGCGACCGTGGCAATGGCGGGCGAGAGCCGGCGCTGCATGAATTCGCTCAACGTCTGGGTGCCGGAAATCGGCTTTTCGCGCAGCTCCGTCAGGCGCTGGCCGACCAGCGTGTTGTAGGCGCGGGTGGCAGAAAAGCGGTAAATGTGCTCGGCGGTGGCGCGCTCGACGCGGGCGGCCAGCGACACCAGCGTGTCGAGCAGTTCCTGGTCGGACGCCGACTTGCCTTCCAGCCGGGCGGTGATGTCGGCCAGCGCGCTTTCAGCTTCTGACAGCATCGGCGCAAGTTGCTTGACCACCGGCAGGCCGCGCAAGGCCATCAGCCGGTAAATCTCGACTTCCAGCAGGCGCTGCGAAATGCGGCCGGCGCGGCTTTCGCTGGTGCCGGGCACGGCAATCACCAGCATGCGCTCGAACCCGTCAGCGCCGATCTGGAAGTCAGTCACCGCCCAGGAATGGCCGTTGCCCAGTTGCGAAGCAATCACCGTGCGCCCGCCAAACCAGTCCTGTGCCTGCGCCATCAGCGCGGGCGCATCGCCCAACGCGCCTTCGACCATCACCAGCTGGATGGCCGACACGGTGTGCCCCGGAAGGCCGCGCAGCCATTCGGGCGCAACCGCCAGGCCAGAAAGCAGTTCGGGTTCTGACGCACCGAGCAGCGCACCGTCGGGCAGCGCCTGCACGATGGAATAGCGGGTGAATTCGCTGTGCCGCTCCCATTTCACCGTGAAATGGCCGCATGGCAGGCGCAGGAAGTTGCCGCTCAGGCGTTCCAGCGGCAACTCAGCCTGGCCGCTCAGACGCCGCAGGTGCGCGCATTCGTCTTCACGCGTGACGCCGGCGTTCAGCACGGCGACCTGCACGACCAGCGCCGGCAGCCGCACCCGCGCGGGCGGGCGGGCATGCACTTCGTTGTGCAGCACGGTGCGTTGCGGGTCGTCGGGTGGCAGGAAGCTAGCCGGAGGGGAAAGCGGAGGCAGGCTGGAGGTCATGCGCTAGTACTCATGTTTTGATAGCTGGTTACGCCCGTCAGTCTTGCGCGACCAGGTCTATTGACCCTGTTTCGGTACTCGGGACGCACGCCGGCTTGCCGTTTAGCGCCTGCGCTGGCCGGCGTTGCACCTGACCCGGCAAGGTGCGCGAAGCCGGCACCGCGCCTGTCGCATGGCGCTGGCCGTTGCACACTTCATGGCTGATGGCCAGGTTGTCGGCATGGCTGTTGCCGCCGTCGCACAGCGCCTGGATATGTTCGAGCGTCGCCGCCTCGGGCGTGACATGCTGGCCGCACACCCAGCACGGCACCACGCCATGCAACTGGCGGGCGACGGTGCGGTACATCTTGATGCGAAGGTGCTGCAAACTGCTCATGCGGACATTTTCATTCAAAAAAATGCCCGCCCGCCCTGCCCTTTTTAAAAATGGGCGTCAGGCAACCCTTCCATTGGCGCGGGCTCGAACAGGTACTGAAGTCCGCCAGTGCTTCCTTCAAACAGCCCTGCCGTCTGGACCGGGCAAGCGCGCACATCCCACACCTGCCGGATCAGGCCGGGCGTCAGCACTTCGGCCGTCTTGCCGCTGGCCACCACCTGGCCGCTCTGCAGCACCACGCACTGGTCGCTGTAGCGCAGCGCCTGGTTCAGGTCATGCAGCACCGCCACCACACCCGCACCCTGCCGACAAGCCCAGCTGCGCGCCAGTTGCAGCATGCGGTGCTGGTGCTGCAAGTCGAGCGCGGCGGTCGGTTCGTCGAGCAGCAGCCACCGCGCCTGAAAAATCTTGCGTTGGTTCGCTTCGTGCGACACCCTGCCTTCGGTGGTGAATGGGTGTGGCCCGGCAACGGGCACAGGCATATCGCCCTGCCCGGCCACCGGCTCCCAGACCTGCGCCAGCGCACGCGCCAGATGCACACGTGCTTTTTCGCCGCCCGACAGTGTGTTGAGGGCGCGGTGTTGCAAATGCTCTACCGCCGTCGCCTGCATGGCGCGCTGGGCAATCAGCGATTCGTGCGGCACTGGCTGGCGGCGGTGCGGGTAGCGGCCCAACTCCACCACCTCGCGCACACTGAAATCAAACGCCACCTGCGTTTCCTGCGCCACACAGGCACGCAGCCGGGCCAGCGCGCCGTGCGGATAATCCGCCAGCGCCTTGCCCGCCAACGCCACCTTGCCCATGGCGGGCTGACGCTGGCCGGTCAAGACCGACATCAGCGTGGACTTGCCCGCGCCGTTGGGGCCGAGGATGGCGGTGACTTCGCCAGCGACAAAGCGGGCTGATACCGCATGCAACAGGGTTTTTCCGGGCACTTCCACCGTCACGTCAGTGGCTTCCAGCACGCTGGCGCCGATGTTGCCGGCGCTGCGGATGTCAGCACTGCGCAGCGCCGAAAAATCCGTCAGTCTGCGCACGTTCACAGCCGGCTCCTGAAGTGGCGCAGCAGCAGCAGGAAAAACGGCACGCCGACAAACGACGTCAGCACACCCAGCGGCAACTCGGCCGGCTGCACAGCGGTGCGCGCCACGGCATCGGCGGCCAGCACCAGCGCGGCCCCCAGCAAGGCCGAGCCGGGCAGCACCACGCGGTGGTCTGGCCCCGCCACCAAGCGCACGCAGTGCGGTGCCACCAGCCCGACAAAACCAATCATGCCGGTGGTCGCCGTAACCGCGCCCACCGCCAGCGCCGTGACCACCACGGCAAACGCCTTGACGCGTTCCACCCGCACACCCAGCAAGACCGCCTGCGCTTCGCCCAGCGCAATCGCGTTGAGCGGCGCAGCCAGCTTCAGCCCGGCAAACACGGCAACGGCCACGATGGCCGACACCAGCCCCACCGCGCTCCAGCGCGCACCGCCCAGGCTGCCCAGCAGCCAGAACTGGATGCTGCGCAACTGCTCGTCGCTGGCCAGAAATGTCAGGTAACCCAGGCCAGCCCCAGCCAACGCATTGATGGCAATGCCGGCCAGCAGCATCAGCCCGACGCGGGTGGCGCCGCCCTGCTGCGACAGCGTATACACCAGCAACGTGACCAGCAGGCTGCCCAGAAAAGCCGTCAGCACCAGCGTCCAGCTGCCCAGCGTGCGCGGCAGATCAGGAAACCACACGCTGCCCAGCACGATGGTGATGCCGGCGGCCAGCGCCGCACCACTGCTGACGCCGATCAGGCCGGGGTCAGCCAGCGGATTGCGAAACAGGCCCTGCATCAGCGCGCCCGACAGGCCCAGTGCAGCGCCGGCGGCCACACCCAGCAGCAGGCGCGGCAGGCGTATCGACATGAACACCAAGTGCTCTGCCGTGGGCGCACCGGTCCGGCCGGACAGCCCCAACGCGTCCAGCACCACATTCCACAGCTGAAAAGGGCTGATGGCGTAAGCACCACGGGCGCTACCAGCTATGAAAGCAATAGCAAGCAAGGCAATACCCGCCGCCAGCACGGTGCTTGCGGGCCAGCGCTGGTGGGTATTCAGCTGCGCCGCTGTCGTCACAGGCCCGCCTTGCGCCGCGCCGCATGCGGGGCCGACTGCACCAGCAGCAACCGGTTGCCGTCGCAGTCGCTGATGCCCCATTCCATACCCCAGTCTTTTTGCACCAGCACGGGCAAGGTCTGGCCGGGCGCCGACTGCAGTGCCGGATGCCACTGTTCGATGTCGTCCACCAGCAAGCGGCAGGCGACGGTTTCAGGCGGCATGTCGGCGCGGCGCTGCCACAGCTGCACCACCACTGATTCGCGTTGCACGATGGCAATCACGCCGGGAATGTGGTGTGCTATCCGAAAGCCCCAGCTGTCGCGGTAAAAAGCCAGCGCTCGGCGCAGATCGGGGCACGACAAAATCGCAGGCGTGCGGGCACACAAAATTTCCTTCATGGTGGCTTGCTTCATGCGGCCACCTTCAATGCCGCCTGGTGCAGCGCAATGACGGCTTGCGGCAGGCGCGGCCCGAAGCCGATCAGATACAGCGCATCAAGCGCCACCAGCGCCCGTTGCCGGTAGGCAGGCGTCAGCGCCAGGCCGGGGCGGGACCAGAACTTGTCCACGCCGCCGGCCGCTTCAATGCCCTGCGTGGTGGTGACGATCACTTCGGGCGCGGCGCTGGCCAGCGCTTCTGCCGTCATCGGCCGGTAGCCGCTGAACGGGCTGGTTTGGCCTTCGGTGAAGGCATTGACAAAGCCGGCGTAGTTCAGCATGGCGTCGGCGGCGGTGTGGCGGCCTGCCACCTGCGGCGTGGCGGCGTGCGACAAAATAAAAATCGCCCTGGGCTTGCGGCCAACCCGGCGCGCCACCGTCGCCTGCGCGCCGGCCCATTCGGCGTCCAGCCTGACCTGCAGTGCGCGGGCCTCGGCACCGCGTGCGGTGGCCTGGCCCACGGCGGCGACCTTGCGCTGCACTTCGGCCCAAGTGTGGTCGGCCTCGACCAGCGCCACGTTCACGCCGGCACTGCGCAGCTGGTCCATCACCACGCCGGGGCCGGCTTCGGTCGTGCCGATCACGGTGTCGGGCTTGAGCGACAGCAGGCCTTCAGCCGACAACTGGCGCATGTAGCCGACCTTGGGCGTGCGCAAGGCCGCCTCGGGAAACAGGCTGGTGGTGTCAGTTCCGGCCAGTTGCGGCCCGGCGCCCAGCGCGAAGGCGATTTCCGTCATCGCCCCGTTGACCGAGACGATGCGCGGCAGTCTGGCCGCCGCCAGCGTCTGGCTCCACACAGCAGGGGCAGACAGGACGCAGGCGGCTAAACCCGCCGGGAGTGAGAAAAGACGCAAGGCCGCGCGCCGCGAGAGCGCGTTGCCGGGGGTGTCGAAGGGTGCGTTCATCGTCATTCTTTCGGTGAATCATGAGGGGCTCCGCCGGGGTTTCAGGCGTTCAGGATCGGCAAGCGCGTCAAGCGCGCGGCAATGTCGCGCCAGGCCTGCTGCTCGGGCACGCCGGGCTTGCGGCTGCCAAAGAACATCGCCATCAGCTCGCCCCTGGCGTCGAAGATTTCCACCGACGTCACCACGCCGTCGGCGGTCGGCTTTTTCACGATCCAGGCGTTCTGGATCAAATCCTCGCGCAGGTGCAGGTTGAAGCCGGCGTCGAGCACATTGAGCCAGCGCGCCGTGGCCGTCACCCTCGGCTCGATGCGGCTGACCGGGCCGCTATGGATCTGGATGCAGCCGCTGCTGCTGACAAACACCATGATCGACGTACCGTCCATCGACGCTTCATCAAGCAGGCGGTGCACGATGGCAGGGTCGGCGCGTTCGGTGAAGCGCCCTTGCACCAGCCGGAAAGCCTGCTGGCGCTCGACACCAAAACGACTGATTAGTCCGAAGAACTGGTGCGTGTCGGTCATCTCGCCCCAGCCTTGCGCCAGGCCTTCGGCGTCGAGTTCCGCATCAGGCGCAGCCAGCGGCTTGGGCGGCGCGGGGGTGAAGTCGCAGGTTGTGCCGGCCTCACTGAACTGGCGCACGATGTCGTTGAAGGCGTCGCGGTCGGTTTCGGCGCGCGCAAAAATCTTGTGAACGGCCACGCCATGCCGGTCAAAAAACTGCAGGCTTTGCAGCGACGGATTGGCCGGGTCACTGGCCGGCTCGCGCACCGCGAACCCGGCATGCCAGCGGCTGAAGAACAGCCGCAAATCGATGTCGTCACCCAGCGCCAGCCCCATGTGGCCGGTGGCGCTGATGTTTTCATACACGCCGGTCTTTTCAATCACCGTGGACTCGTTGCGGGTCAGCGCCATCACCGGGCCACAAAATTCCAGCGCCTGCAGCAACTCGACCCACGGGCCTTTGAGCGGCGTGACTTTCAGGCCTTTGCCGTGAAGCCCGGTGTGGGCGGCGATGGCCTGGCCTTCGCTCACGCCCAGGCTTTCAGCCGCGTCTTTGGCACGCTGGCCGCTGCGCCGCGCAGCGCTGAAACGCTCGCGCAGGCTGGCAGCGTCCAGCGCCAGCAACGCATCGGTGGCGGTGGCGGTGGCGGTGGCGGCGGATTCAGCCCCTGCCGACAGCGCCCGCGTCTGGGTTTGGAGCACCGCGCTCATTGCACTGTCTCCGGTGCGTTATGCCACAGCATGGCGTGGCGCTCGGGTGCAAGAGGGGTATGAAACGGCTCGCCGTGGCCAGAGACAGGTGCGCCTGGGTTCGTACCGGCCAGTGCATGGCTTTGCGCCAGTATCCGCAGCCAAAAGATGCGCAGGTTCGCAATCGTCACCTTGAAGCCGGACGAAG
This sequence comes from Polaromonas sp. CG_9.5, assembly GCF_035984465.1. Taxonomy (NCBI): domain Bacteria; kingdom Pseudomonadati; phylum Pseudomonadota; class Betaproteobacteria; order Burkholderiales; family Comamonadaceae; genus Polaromonas; species Polaromonas sp. CG_9.5. Next base: position 145,702 of record NZ_JAXCHR010000003.1, on the reverse strand, counting down.
CCATCGGGTGGCACGCCAGCATGGACAGGTTGGCGATGACTTTTTTGACCATCAGCGCGCGGTGGCTGTCGCAGCAGCCCTGGGCAATGCCGGTCATCAGGGCGAGCGTGCCCGCCAGTAAGGCTTCGGCGCCGGGCATCTCCTGGTCGGGGATGGAGCGGACATCGGGGTCGTTGATGCCGGGGTCGGGAAACTGGTTCATACGTATTCCTTTCATGTCATGAATAAAAAAGCAGGGGTCAATCAAAAATCGGCGACAAGCGAAACATTCAGGTGGCGTCCGGGCTGGGTGTAGGCATCGGCCACCTGCGACGTGGCCGACAGGCCGCGCACATCGGACCAGTTCCAGTATTTGCGGTCTGTCAGGTTGGCAATGCCGGCATTCAGGCGCAGTTTTTTGCTGATACGCCACTGGCCGCTCAGGTCCAGCGTGGTGGCGGCCGGCACAAGAAATTGCGTGGCCGGCGCGGCTACAAATACATCGCCGGCCTTCTTGGCTGAATGACGGCTGGCGTCCAGACGCACCTTCCAGACCGGGGTTTCGTATTTCACGCCGACATGCAGCGTGGCCGGATCAATCGAGTTGAGCCGCCGGCCGGTAGCGCGGTCGGTGCCGCGTGTCTGGCCGTAGCTGAAAGGCGTGCTCAACTGGCCGCCGGCCACCTGGCCCCAGTCCATGGCCCCCTTGACTTCAAAGCCGCTGATGGTGGCGTTGCCGATGTTGATCGACTGGAACACCGTCGGGTTGCCGACCATGCCCGCGCCGCCCACGGTCACGTTGTCCTCGATCAGGTTGTTGAAGTGGCCGGTGAAAGCGGCAGCGTCCAGCGACAGCCGGTCCAGCCGGCCACGCAGGCCGAGTTCGAGGTTCCGGCTTTTTTCCGGCTTCAGGCTGAGGTTGGAAATGGTCTTGTAGAACTGGGTGACGTTCTCAAAAAAGCCGTTGAGCTGGCTGGCGTTGGGTGCCTTGAAGCCGCTGGCATAGTTGCCAAACACGCTCCATTCGGGCGTCGCCTGCCATAGCACGCCCAGCTTGGGCGACACCGCCGAGCCCGACAGCGAAGCCGCCTGGCCCAAAAATCCGGCCTGGCGGGCGTCGAGCTTGAAGCGGTCCAGCCGCACGCCGGGCGTGACGCTCCAGCGCTCGCTGATGAACTCGTCCTGCAGGTAAAGCGCAGCGCTGGATTCAGTAGTGTCCGGAAAGCGCTTGAGCGGAAAGGTCTCGCCCACCGCCGGCACCTGGCCGGTTTGCAGGTTGACGATGTCGGCCCGCGCATAGTCCATGCCGTAAGTGATCTTTTGCGACCATGCGGGCGACAGGCGAAGCGTCTTGTCGGCCTGAAAGCCGGCTTGCCAGCTGCGCTCGCCATAGGTCATGTCGCGCACCCGGTCGGGCGACAGGTTGCGGTCTTCATGGGTGTACTGGCGCGAGGCGGCGTCCTGGTAGCCGAGCAGCGTCTGCACGTTGTCGGCCAGCCAGCTGCCGGTCTTGTAGCGTGCCTCCCAGGTCAGCCGGGTGCGCTCGGCGGTGCTCAGCGCATGGCCGTTGAGCACCGAGTTCGCCGTCAGCGGCGGCTTGGCCCGGGCAGTGAGCAGTTCGTAGTCAGACTTTTTCTCGACACGCTCCAGCGTCAGCACATGCTTTTGCGCCGCCGTGGGACGCAGCACCAGCTTGGCCAGCAGCGCGTTGGCGCGGTCGGTTTGCGGATTGGGACGCGTGCGGTCCACGTTGGCCGCGTCGTTGGTGCCTTGGTTGTCCAGCGCCTTGCCATGAGCTTGGTTGGCTGACAGCAACCACTCCAGCGACTCATTCGCGCGCCCGGCCACGGTGGCGCTGACCGCCAGCCCCTGGTTGTCGCCGCTGTAGCGCGTCGATGCACGGCCGCCCAGCGACTGTCCTTCGGCCAGAAAGTCGGCGGGTTCATGGGTGATGAAGTTCACCAGCCCGGCCAAGCCGTCCGAGCCATAAAGCACCGAGGCCGGGCCGCGAATGATCTCGATGCGCTTGAGCAGATCCATCGAAAACGAATCGCGCCCAAAAGCATAGCTGCTGAACACATAGCTGCGCGGCGCGCGAATGCCGTCAACCAGCAGCAGCACCCGGTTGCCGTCCAGGCCGCGAATATTGAAGCCTTCATTGCCGCCGCGCCCGTCGCTGCCGCCGCCAATCAGGCCAAAGCGTGCCGGCGCGCGCCTGACCGAGACATTGGGCAGATAACGGGCCGCATCGCGGATGTCGCGGATTTGCCCTTCCTCGATGTCAGCGGCATCGATCACGTCCAGCGACATCGGCAGGTCGTCGCTCAGTTGCTCATTGCGTGACCCGCTGACCACGACTTCCTTGAGCGTATTGACCGCCACCAGTTGCGCACCCACTTGCGCCTGCGCGCTGAACGCACAGCTACCCGCCAACGCCATGCAAACAGAAAATCTGCGCAAGGCAAGTGGAGACGAAACAGGCGCAGATTGAAAGGAAACCAGCGATGCCGCCCGATAGGCCGGTATAAAGATTGCTGCCACAGTGAAGCCTTAAAACAGTTGAAAACAACCGCTGGCTGCACACCGGAAAAACTCCGGCCTGGTGGCTAGCTGAAAACGAATACGTCAATATTACATGAGAATGATTCTTATTTAAATAAAAATCAGATTACGAATAAAAAATTACTTTCACTGCGCTGTGTGTTTTTGCAACCTCCCTCCAAGGTTTGTATGGCTGATTTTTGCTACTTTTATAATAGCTGTCAGTGCCGGTGGGCTGTGCACAAGCAGCATTAATCGCTCAAAATCCACGCGCTGACAGCCTGCACTGGCAGCAACGGCACGCACCACGGCCCCAAGCAAAACCCCGGTTCATTTATTCACTGAACTGGCGCGCCTTGTCCTGAAAAGCGCTTTTAACGCACTGATGTGCGCGGCATTGGGTTGCAATGCTTGCCAAGAGATTGCGACAATGCATTTTTAAACCCACAAAGGATTTGCCATGAAAGGCGACGCACAAGTCATTGCTTATCTGCAGGCCCAGCTCAAAAACGAGCTGACGGCCATCAACCAGTATTTCGTTCACTACCGCATGTTCAAGCACTGGGGTCTGGACAAGCTGGCGAAGAAAGAATACGAAGAATCCATCGGCGAGATGAAGCATGCCGACCGGCTGATGGACCGCATTTTCATGCTCGACGGCCTGCCCAACTTGCAAGACCTGGGCAAGCTGATGATTGGCGAGGATGTGCTCGAAGCGCTGAACAGCGACTTGCGGCTTGAAACCGGCGCGCAGGCCACGGTAAAGGACGGCATCGCGCAGTGCGAAAGTGTGCGTGACTATGTCTCGCGCGACCTGCTGCAAGACATTCTGGACGACACCGAAGAGCACATCGACTTTCTGGAAACCCAGATTGAGCTGGCCGCCAAGGTCGGCATCCAGAACTATCTGCAAAGCCAGATGGGCGAACTCAGCTAAAGGCTGACGCAGCGGCGCCCCGGCACCTCAAAGTGCCGGAACACAGGCAATACACCACGGGGCTTTTCAGCCCCGTGGTTGTTTTCAGACACAAAACACTGAAAACTGGAAAGGTTTGACGATCAGTATCGCGAATCATTCTCATTTATTTATAAAATTGCAGACGAACTTTACCAGCCAGCCAACTCGCGTCCTGCACGACAGCTTCGAGCCAGCCAAGCCAATATTTAAAACCGATCCGCCGCCCGCAAGGCCGGGTCTTGCTTGGAGCTTCTCTTTTGGCACACCCTTCCGCGCGTCCTGCGCGCCACTCCGCCTCCCGCCGTAACGGCCTGAAGAAATCATCGTCTTCACTCGCACCAGTTTCTCCGTCCGCACTGACTTCCGAGCGCGTTTTGCTGCCGCTGGGGGCGCTGATGCTCGCTGCTTCGGTATCTGGCTGGGCGCAAAGCACCACGCCCGTACCGGCATCAAGCGCTGCCGCAACGACGCAGACCGAAGGCAAAACGCTGGCTCCGGTCACCGTCACCGGCACGCGTGACCGCGCGGCACAAACCTACCAAAGCGGCGTGACCAGCGTGGGCAAGATGCCGGTGGCGGCCAAGGACATTCCGCAGTCGCTGACCGTGGTGAACGACAAGCTGATCCATGACCAGGGCAAGGACAGCTTTAAAAGCGCCCTCGAAAACGTCATCGGCATCACCTTCGAGGCCGGCGAAGGCGGCCGTGTTGGTGACAACATCCGGCTGCGCGGTTTCAGCGCGGCGGGTGACATTTACCTCGATGGCATGCGCGACATTGCGCAGTACAACCGCGATTTGTTCAACATCGACCGGGTCGAAGTGCTGCGCGGCTCAGCCTCCATGCTGTTCGGCCGGGGTTCTACCGGCGGCATCGTCAGCCAGGTCAGCAAGCAGCCACGCCTGATTACCGAGCAAGAGGTCAACGCAACGGTTGGCACTGACGGCTACACACGCCTGCAGGGCGATTTCAACTTCAAGCTCGATGACGACGCGGCCCTGCGCATCAATGCCATGGCGACCGACGGCGACGGACGCGGCGACAACGCCGGCGCTTCCACCCATCGGCGCGGCCTGGCACTGGACTACCGTTTCGGTATTGGCACTGCCAACGAATTTGCGGTCAGCTATTACCACCTGCATTACAACGACAAGCCGGACTGGGGCTTTCAGTGGCTGGAGGGCAAACCCGCGCCCTCGCCTACCAACAACTACTGGTATGGCCTGGACAGCGACTTCCAGAAAGACAAGGCCGATATCTTGACCTTGTCGCACACCCATCGCTGGGGCGACGGCAGCACCCTGAAAACCACGGCACGCGACGGCTACTATTCGCGCGCCATGTGGGCCACGCAGTCGAGTTTTGCCGCTGGCACGACCGGCCTCAACATCAACCCGAACACGGTGGTCAACCGGCGCACCAACGCCAAGTCAGGCGAAGAGCACCACACCTTTTTGCAAACCGACTACCTGACCACGACCCAATGGTTTGGCCGCAAAAACAGCTTGCTGGTCGGCGCTGAATACGCGCTGGAAAAAGCGCACCGCTCCACCTATCCTTCATTGATCCGCACCAAACCTGCCACCACGGCTGGCAATCCGGGCAGCGCGGGCATCAGCGGCGACCTGACGCAGCAGTTGGCTACAGAGTTTCAGGCGCGCACGCTGGGCATTTATTTGCAGGACACGATTGACATCACCCCGCACTGGAAGCTGGTGGGCGGCTTGCGCCTTGACAACTTCAAGGGCGATTACGAACGCACCGGCAATACTGCGCCCAACAATACGCCGCTGTCACGTTCGGACACGCTGCTGAGCAAACGCCTGGGCGTGATGTTCCAGCCGAACGAAGAAGTGAGCTATTACGCGTCGTATGGCACGTCGTTCAACACCTCGGGCGATCTTTACCAGTTTGATCCAACCTCGGCCAATACCGCTCCGGAAAGCAGCCGCAACATGGAAATCGGCGCCAAGTGGGAGCTGTACGGTGGCGACCTGTCGTTCCGCACGGCGCTGGCACGCACCGAGAAGTTCAACGAGCGAAACACCGACATCGACACCGCCAACAATTCGTACTTGCTGTCGGGCAAGCGCCACACCGATGCGCTGGAGTTCGAGATTGCCGGCCGCATCACGCCGCAGTGGGATGTGTTTGCCGGCCTGGGCTTCATGAAAGCGGTGATTGACCAGGCGGGCTTGAATGCCGCCGGTCAGGCGGAAGTCGGGAAAAATCCCGGACTGAGCCCAACTCGCCAGGCAACCTTGTTCTCTACCTACCGCATCGGCGACAAGTGGCGCGTCGGCGGCTGCTTTACAGCCGTCAGCCAGAACAAGCCAGCCAACAGCGTGACCACGCTGAACCGCGCACCGGGTTATGTCAAGGCCGACGCGCTGCTCGAATACCGCGTCAACGAAGGCAACAGCCTGAAGCTCAACATCGACAACCTGTTTGACAAGGTGTACTTCAACACGCTGTACCGGGGCTTTGCCGCACCGGGCGACGCACGCAGTGTGCGCCTGACGCTGACCAGCAAGTTCTAAACCCGGCGTTTTTATTACGCGCATTGACCTTTCGGGCATTCCCGCCAACGGCTGGAATGCCCGATTCCTTTTGGAGACCTCTTTATGTTGCTTCGCATTCCCCAAGTCCTCCAGCCCGACGAACTCGCCCAGGTGCGCCAGCTGATCCTGAACGCCGACTGGGCCGATGGCCGCATCACCGCTGGCAGCCAGTCCGGCAGCGTCAAGAACAACCGGCAGTTGCCGGAAGAATTGCCCGCCGCCCAGCAGGCGCGCCACCTGGTTTCCGTGGCACTGGCCCGCAACCCGATGTTCGTGACCGGCGCGCTGCCCAAATCTGTCTATCCGCCGCTGTTCAACCGCTACGGCGGCGGCAACGACACCAACCATTTCGGCAACCACATCGACAACGCCGTGCGCACCCATGCCGCCACGGCGCGCCATGTGCGCACCGACATTTCCTGCACGCTGTTCCTGAGCGAGCCGGCCAGCTACGACGGCGGCGAACTCGTGGTGCAGGACACCTACGGCGAGCAGCGCATCAAGTTTGACGCGGGCGACCTGGTGATGTATCCCGGTACATCGGTGCATCGCGTCGAGCCCGTCACGCGGGGCGAACGGCTGGCCTGCTTTTTCTGGATCGAAAGCATGGTGCGCGCCGATGCGCAGCGCCGCCTGCTCTATGAGATGGACATGGCGATTACCGCACTGCGCCAAAAAGACCTGCAGAGCGCCGAGCCGGGCAGCGCGGAAAGCGCCGAAGTGGTGCGCCTGACTGGCTGCTACCACAACCTGTTGCGCATGTGGGCCGATGTTTGACAGAACGGGCTGATCGTCGGCATCCACTTCTTTACCCTCAAGCGCATCTGCTTTCGATAGACGCTATGAATTACATAGCTACCAGCGCCCGTCCATTGTGCGCAATAGGCATTTTTAGCATTAAAAATTGATTTTTTTCTCAACATCGAATGCAAACAAGCCTTGCAGTGATTGCAAATGCGACCGATTCTCATTTATAATACGGCCATCTGATTGAATTCCTTAACCCGCAAGGTTCTCCATGATCATCTGTGTTTGCCGCCGAATTTCTGACCGTGAAATTGCCCGTCATGCCCGTGCCGGCATGGGCTTTGACGACATCCAGTTCGAGCTGGGCGTGGCCACCCAGTGCGGCAAATGCGAAGGCTGTGCCCGTGACGTGGTGGCGCAGTGCAACGGGGCCTGCCCGTCGGCCAATATTTCGCTGGGTGCTGACCTTGCGCAAGGCCAGGCATGGAACACCCGCTCGGTTTGATCAGCGCGCTTGCGGTCAGCCTGATCCTGGTGATAGGTTGTACATGGTGGATTTTTCGCCGCTAGAAACGGACGGATTGCACGGCGCAACGGCTTTGCGTCCAGCTACTTACCAGCCGCTTTTCAGCCTTTTTCCTCATTTTTCTTACTTTGCCTGACCCCTTTACGTGATGAACGCCCCCGCCTTTTCAGGCCCTTCCCTTGCACAGGCACCGCTGCCGCGCACCCGACTCAGTCGCAATGCGGTCATTGCGCTGGCCGTGGTGGCGCTGCATGTCGGCCTGATCTGGGCGCTGCAAAGCGGTTTGCTGGTGCGAACGGCAGAACTGATTGTGCCGGCCGAGGTGCTGGCGCAGTTCATCGAGCCCGCCGCACCGATTGAAAAACCGGCGCCGCCCGCGCCACCGTCACCGACCGTGCGCCCTGTCAAGCCAGCTCCGGTCAAGCCCGCCCCGGTGGTGCAGAAAAAATTCGTCCCCCAGCGCACCGCGCCCTCCAGCGCGCTGCCGCTGGCCATTGCCGACGCTACACCTTCGCCGAACGCCCCCACCGGCAGCCTGACGCAAGACCTGGCGTCCACGCCGGCCCCGGCCCCGGTCGCGACTGCGCCCGCCGCACCGCCCGCGCCGCCGGCCCCGCCCGCTATTGAGTTGCCATCAAGCAATGCGGACTATTTGCAAAACCCAAAACCCGCCTACCCGCCGCTCAGCAGACGCCTGGGCGAGCAAGGCAAAGTCCTTGTCCGCGTGCTGATTGGTGCCGATGGCGTGCCGAAAAAAGCTGAAATGCGCCAGTCCAGCGGATTTGAGCGCCTTGACCAGGCGGCACTGAACACCGTTCTCAAATGGCGTTACGTTCCCGGCAAGCGCGGCGGCGTAGCCGAGGAAATGTGGTTCAACGTTCCCATCAATTTTGTTCTTGAATAATTCCCTGGAGTCTTTAGCAAATGGAAACCCAATTCGGCCTGGCCCACGTCTGGTCACAAGGCGATATCGTCACCAAAAGCGTGGCCGTGCTGCTGCTGCTCATGTCGCTGTCCTCGTGGATGGTCATCATCATCAAGGCGCTGGACTTGCGCCGGTTTTCCAGCCAGGCCAAGGCGACTGAAAGCTTCTGGCACAGCGCCGACTTTGCCGATGGCGTCGCCAAGTTCGGCAACGACCCGGCCAACCCTTTTCGTCTGCTCGCCCAGGAAGGCCGCGAAGCCACGGCCCACGTGCTGCACAAGGATGGCAATGCCAAACCCCAGCTGCACGATGCGCTGGACTTGAGCGAATGGGTCACGCGCAGCCTGCGCAATTCGATGGACGACATCAGCGCCCGCATGCAGGCCGGTCTGGCGGTGCTCGCTTCGGTCGGCTCGACCGCGCCGTTTGTCGGCCTGTTCGGCACGGTCTGGGGCATCTACCACGCGCTGCTGGCGATTGGCCTGAATGGCCAGGCCAGCATCGACAAGGTGGCCGGCCCGGTCGGCGAGTCGCTGATCATGACGGCGATGGGCCTGGCGGTCGCCATTCCTGCAGTGCTGGGCTACAACGCCCTGGTGCGCGGCAACAAATCCGCCAGCGGCAAGCTCAACCGCTTCGCCCATGACCTGCATGCTTACTTTGTGACCGGTGCCCGCGTCAGCGGCCCCGGCGCGGCCAATGTACTGGTGATGAAGAAGGCGAGCTGATCATGGCTTTTGGAACCCAGGACGACACTGACGAGGTGATGAACGAGATCAACATGACGCCGCTGGTCGATGTCATGCTGGTGTTGCTGATCATCTTCATCATCACCGTGCCGGTCATGAAGCATTCCGTCAACATCGACCTGCCGCGCGCCAGCAACCAGCAGGAACTTGTCAAGCCGGAAACGGTTCGGCTGAGCGTGGATGCCGATGGCAGTTATTTCATCAACGACACCAAAATTGCCGACGACGAACTGGCGCCCCGCCTGCAGGCTGCGGCAGCGCAGAATCCGCAACCCGACCTGCACATTCGCGGCGACAAGGCGGTGCGCTACGAGCGCGTGGCGCAGGCCATGGCAGCGGCGCAGCAGGCCGGCTTGCGCAAGATCGGCTTCATCACCGAACCGAAGAACTGAGACACGCCCCATGCGCAAAGACTCCTTCCCGCTTGAGCCACAAAACGTCATCACGGCCAACCCTGCTTCTGCTTCTGAGCCCAACCGGCCAGCCACCGGCACGCGCTCCGGCTGCGTGGACAGCACCGATCTGTTGCGGGGTGAAAAAACCGTGGAGATCAGCCACAACGGCTCGACCTACCGCCTGCAAGCCACCCGCCTGGGCAAGCTGATCCTGACCAAATAAACCCGCCGCACGCAACATACTTCATTCACCAGTTTCATCGTGGGACGATCAGGGCCAAAAGCCCCAAGGTCGTTTTTGCCAGCAACGGGCCTTCAAGGGCCGAATAGCCAGGCTTTTTTTACCCGCGTACGCTGCAGAGAGTGATGCGGCCTCCAGGGCACAAGATACAAAGAGCAACTAACGTAAAAAAGCCGACGCAAGCGTCGGCTTTTTTGTTCTACAGGCCCGCAGCGGTGCGGCCACTGGCGCGATTACAGGCCGATAGCGGCAATACCGGCGCGGGCAACCTGCGCATCTTCGGTGGATTTCACGCCGCTGACGCCGACCGCACCGATGCACTCGCCGTCCTTGAGGATAGGCACGCCGCCTTCAAGCATGCCCTGAATGTAGGGCGCTGACAAAAAGGACGTGCGGCCGCCGTTGATGACGTCTTCATAGACCTTGCTCTCGCGGCGGCCCATGACGGCGGTGTTGGCCTTGGCGGGCGCGATGTGCGCTGAAAGGGGTGCGGCACCGTCGAGACGCTGCAAGTGCAGCAAATGACCGCCGTCATCAACGATGGCGATGGTCACGGCCCAGTTGTTCTTCAGCGCTTCGGCCTCAGCGGCAGCGGCGATGGTCTTGATGTCGGATTGTTCGAGCACTGATTTTGTTTTCATGTTGTTTTCTTTCTGGAGTGGATTGAGAGGAGGGCCTAGCATACGCAAATTTAAAAGCCTTTCGCGCAACCATTGCCTGTAAATTGACTTATAGAACCCATACAAATAGTAGGAGCTGGCAAGCGCCGCTGGCTTGAAAAAATGGGCTTGACCCCTAAAATAGAACTGTTGCCCGCCTTCGCGGGCTCTATGGAGAAGAAATCATGTCTGACAACGTTCAACGCTTCGGTTATGCCGACCTGGCGAATTCTGCCGCACAGCGCAACAAGGTCATGCGCAATACTTACTGGTTGCTGGCCCTGAGCCTGTTGCCCACAGTGGCTGGCGCCTGGCTGGGCGTGGCCACCGGCATTACGCAGGCGCTGAGCGGCGGGCTGGGCCTGATCGTCTTTCTGGGCGGCGCCTTCGGCTTCATGTACGCCATCGAAAAGACCAAGAATTCGGCGGCCGGCGTGCCGGTGCTGCTGGGTTTCACCTTCTTTATGGGCTTGATGCTGTCGCGCATGATCGGCATGATTCTGGGCTTCAGCAACGGCGCGCAACTGATCATGACGGCGATGGGCGGCACGGCTGGCGTGTTTTTTGTCATGGCCACACTGGCCAGCGTCATCAAACGTGACATTTCGGGCATGGGCAAATGGCTGTTTGTCGGCGCTTTGGTCGTGATGGTGGGCTCCATCGTCAACATCTTTGTCGGCTCGACCGCCGGCATGATGGCGATTTCGGTGGCAGTGATCGGCATTTTCAGCGCCTACATGCTGTATGACCTGAAGCAGATTCTGGACGGCGGTGAAACCAACTACATCAGCGCCACGCTGCGTCTTTACCTCGACCTGTTCAACGTGTTCCAGGCCTTGCTGGCCCTGCTCGGCATCATGGGCGGCGAACGCGATTAAGGGCGCTGCAACGCAATAAAAAAGGGCCTTCGTGGCCCTTTTTTCATGTCTGTACGCCTCTACTGCGCGTTCAGACAATCCGCTCAAACACCGCCATCGACTCGACATGCGCCGTGTGCGGGAACATGTTGACCACGCCCGCCGACGTGCAGCGGTAAGCGCCGCTTTCGACCAGCACACCCGCATCGCGCGCCAGCGTGGCCGGGTTGCAGCTGACGTACACAATGCGCCGGGGCAGCGTCCAGCCGTTCAGCGCCAGGCTTTGCTGGTGAATGCCATCATCGCACGGGATGCCGGTCACGATCTGCTGGTGCAGCGCGGCCAACGACTTGAACAGCTCGAACGCGCCTTCGCGTGGCGGATCGACCAGCCATTTTTCGGCGGCACCGTCCCGCACCAGCATGGCGGGCGTCATTTCAAACAGGTTGCGCGCTACAAATTTGGTAGCTGCTAGAACACGCCGGACATGCGATGCAGGCTTGTTTCTTTCATAATTCTGGCGGGAACGGGCGACCAGCACCTCGCTGCCCTCAATGCCCAGCACTTCACGCGCCTGCGTGGCAAGCGGCAGCGTGAAATTACCCAGGCCGCAAAACCAGTCAATCACCCGCTCGTTGGGCTGCACATCGAGCAGGCGCAGCGAACGCGACACCAGCACCTGGTTGATGTGCGGATTGACCTGGGTGAAATCGGTCGGCTTGAAGGGCATAGTGATACCGAACTCGGGCAGGCCGTAGTTCAACTCCTGCACCGCGTCGTCCAGCAGTTTGACCGTATCCAGCCCGCCGGACTGAACCCACCACTGCAACCCCGGATTGACCGCCGCAAAGGCGCGCAGACGGGCCAGGTCGGCCTCGCTGAGCGGCTCCATGTGCCGCAGCACCAGGGCGGTCAATGCGTCGCCGCAAGCCACTTCGATTTGCGGAACGGTTTCACGGGCGTCCATGCTGCTGATCAGTCCGCGCAGTGGCACCAGCATGTCGCTGACATGCTTGGGCACGACATGGCATTCGGTCATGTCGGCCACATAGCCGCTTTTGCGTTCATGAAAACCCACCAGCACCGTGCCTTTCTTGCGCACATAACGCACCGACAGACGGGCACGGTAGCGGTAATGCCAGGCCGGCCCTTCAATCGGCCTGAGCAGGTTGTCGGCCTTGACCTTGCCGATAAAGCGCAGGTTGTCTTCCAGCACCCGCTGCTTGACGGCGACCTGCGCGCCGATGTGCAGGTGCTGCATCTTGCAGCCGCCACAAGCGCCGGTGTGCATGCCGAAGTTCGGGCAAACCGGGCGCACGCGCTGCGACGACTCGTGGTGAATCGCCATCAGCGTGGCTTTTTCAAAGCTGCTTTTCTTGCGGTACACGTTGGCGGTCACCACCTCGAAAGGCAGCGCGCCTTCAATGAACACGACCTTGCCGTCGGCGCGGTGGGCGATGCCCTGCGCCTCGATGTCGAGCGACTCGATGGTGAGCAGGTCAAGCGGATACTCGTGCGGCGCAACCGGCGGCTGTTTCTGGGTTTCTTCGATCATTTCCATGGGTTTCAGGCGCAGCGCCTGCCTTCTTGTGGGCCGCAGCGGGCCTGATTTGTAAAACCGTCACCCCATTAAAAAAGGAGCCCGGCCAGCGCAGGACTCCTTGCTCACCTCCGCAGTGGAGGTTTAGCGGGGGGGCAGGTATCTGGCCGGATCAACCGGCTTGCCCTGACGGCGAATTTCAAAGTGCAGCTTGACTTTTTCGGAGTCGCTGTTGCCCATTTCGGCAATTTTCTGGCCCTTCTTGACGGTCTGGTCTTCTTTTACCAGCAGCGTCTTGTTGTGCGCATAGGCGGTCAGGAAGGTGTTGTTGTGCTTCAGGATGATCAGGTTGCCGTAGCCGCGCAGGCCGGCTCCGGAATACACCACCCGGCCATCGGCTGAAGCCACGATGGCATCACCGGTTTTGCCGGAAATATCAAGGCCTTTGTTCTTGGCTTCGTCAAAGCCGGCCACCAGCGTGCCTTGGGCGGGCCAGATCCAGCCCACGTCTTCGTCGCTGCCCGAGGCCTGCGGCGGCGGCACGCTAGTGGGCGCAGCAGCTCCTGGCCGTGCGGCAGCAGATGAACCGGGCGTCACGGGCCGCGCCATCACCTGGCCGTTGTCGCTGCCAGGCGGCACGACCCTGAGCACCTGTCCGACTTCGATCAGGTTCGGATTTTCAAGCGCGTTCCAACGGGCAATGTCGCGCCAGTTCTGGCCATTTTCCAGACCGATGCGCATCATGGTGTCGCCGGGCTTGACCGTGTAATAACCGGGTTTTCCGGCATTTTCGGCACCGGGCAACAGCTTGGCCACATCGCCCGGCGACGTGCGGGACACGCCACGGTCTTCGACGGGCGGCTTGTTCATTGAAGAACTGCAGCCGACCGCCAGCAACACGGCTGCAGCCAGCGCGCAAGGCATCGCCAGCCGGGAAGTCCAGTGGGTGCGGTCGTTGGAGGCTGAAACAGCAACGGGTTGCATGCTGTGAAGCCATGTGCTTTTACTCATTGATTCTTTCATCTTTCATCTTTGACGGATACGAGGGCGAAAAGTAGCAAGCGCCAGCTCAGCCGACGCCTGATTTTAAAGGGACAAAGTGAACCGCCTCCAGTAAAGTCTGGCGAATCCCCTGCGCGGTCTTGTCAATGACCACCAGCGCCTGCGCGCCACTGGCATCCTGCAGCGGCGCCACCAGCCGCCCGCCCACCGCCAACTGCTCAATCCAGGCCGGCGGAATGGCCTCGCCGGATGCCGCTGCAATGATCGCGGCATACGGCGCGCCCTTGGCAAAACCATCCATGCCGTCACCCAACAGCAGATGCACATTGACCAGGCGCAGGCTGCGCAAATTCTCGCGCGCCTTGTCATGCAGGCTGCGCAGCCGCTCCATGCTGTAGACCTCGGTCGCCAGATGGCTGAGCAAGGCGGCCTGATAACCGCAGCCAGTGCCGATTTCAAGCACCCGCCCGAGCTGGCCGCTGGCGTCCACCCGACCGTGCTGCAGCAGCTCCAGCATGCGCGCCACCACATTCGGTTTGGAGATGGTCTGGCCAAAACCAATCGGCAGGCTGGTGTCTTCGTAGGCCATATTGGCAAAGGCAGTGTCGACGAAATGATGGCGCTCGACGGCCCGCATGGCGGCCAGCACGGACGCATCCAGCACGCCCTGCTCGGCCAGCCGGCGCACCATGCGTGCGCGCACTGCCGAATCCAGGCCCAAGCCATCCGAAACGCCGCCCTGAAATAGCTTTTTCAGATCATTTTGGCCTGAAGCGCTTGCAGTGCTTGCGGCAGCAGCTACTGATTTAATAGCAAATTGATGACTTTTGTCAGAATTGAGTTGCGCCGGAAATGCACCGCGCGACCCGGCTGAAGGCACCTTTCCGGCAGCGTCAAAAGGCCAGTTTGACGGGGGTGTCATGTAAATATTCTTTTCAGTGCCTGTGGGTCAGCCTGGCAGCTGTTTGCGCCCAGTACGGCAGCCGGTCGTGGTCTGTCAAATCGACCTGCAGCGGCGTGATGGAGACAAAGCCCTGCGTGGTGGCATGAAAATCGGTGCCCTCGCCGGCTTCCTTGGCTGGCCCGGCGCCGCCAATCCAGTACATGGTTTCGCCGCGCGGGCTGGTCTGCATGATGACACGCTCGGCAGAATGGCGGCGGCCCAGTCGGCACACCTTGAAACCCTGCAATTGGTCTGCCGGCAGGTTGGGGATATTCACGTTCAGCAGCCAGGGTGGAATCGTCGACTGCGCGCCTTCGGCCACCGCCTCCAGCGAAGGCATCAGCTGCTGCACCAGGTTGCGCGCCTGCTGCGCCGCCACGTCGATGCAGCCCCAGCCTTTTTCGGTCTGGGAAAACGCAATCGCCGGAATGCCGAACAGGTAAGCCTCCATTGCCGCGCCCACGGTGCCCGAATAAATCGTGTCGTCGCCCATGTTGGCGCCGTTGTTGATGCCTGACACCACCAAATCAGGCCGGTAACCGAGCAGACCGGTCAGCGCAATATGCACGCAGTCGGCGGGCGTGCCGCTGATGTACCGAAAACCGTTGGCCGCCGTTTGCACATACATCGGCGAATGCAGCGTCAGGGCGTTCGATTTGGCACTGTTGTTCTGCTCGGGGGCCACCACCTCGACATCGGCAATATCTTTGAGCGCTTCGTAGAGGGCAACAATGCCGCTGGCTTGGTAACCGTCGTCGTTACAAATCAAAATTTTCATGCCTTGATTCTAAGGTCACGACTGCGACAGAAAGCGCGGGTTTGCCGGGGTGCCGGGCCGGCAGCTTTGCCTATGATGCATCGGTTGAATCCATTTCACCCGGCTGACCGGCATTCTGCCCGGCACCTGCTGTTCCTACCATTCGGAGACCTCCCATGCATGCCTGGCTTTGTGAAAACCCCACCGGCGTTGACGCCTTGAGCTGGCAAGAACTGCCCACGCCCGCGCCCAAGGCGGGTGAAGTGCTGATCGAAATCAAGGCCGCCAGCCTGAACTTTCCCGACCTGCTGATCGTGCAGAACAAGTACCAGATGAAGCCGCCGCTGCCGTTTGTGCCCGGCTCCGAATATGCCGGCGTGGTGCAGGCGGTGGGCGAAGGTGTGACGCATTTGCAGGTCGGCCAGCCTGTCGCCTGCCTGTCGGGCACGGGCGGCTTTGCCACGCATACCCTTGCACCGGCCGCGCAGTGCATGCCCTTGCCGCCCGGTTTTCCGTTTGTCGATGCCGCCGCCTTCATCATGATTTACGCTACCTCGCACCACGCGCTGGTCGACCGGGCGCAGCTCAAAGCCGGTGAAACCGTGCTGGTGCTGGGCGCGGCTGGCGGCGTGGGCACGTCGGCCATCCAGATTGCCAAGGCGCTGGGTGCGCGCGTCATCGCCGCTGCGTCGACCGACGAAAAATGCGAACTTTGCCGCTCGATTGGCGCTGACGACACCATCAACTACAGCACGCAAGACCTGCGCGAAGCCCTCAAGACGCTGACCGGCGGCAAAGGCCCGGACGTGATCTATGACCCGGTCGGCGGCGACCTGGCCGAACCGGCCTTTCGCTCGATTGCCTGGCGCGGCCGCTATCTGGTGGTGGGGTTTGCCGCCGGCACTATCCCTGCCCTGCCGCTGAACCTGACGCTGCTCAAGGGCGCGTCTATCGTCGGCGTGTTCTGGGGCGGCTTTGCCAAAAATGAACCCAAGGCCAACGCAGCCGCGATGGCCGAGCTGGCCCAGTGGTATGCGCAAGGCAAGATCAAGCCGGTCATTGACCGCACCATGCCGATGGCCGAACTCAAGGCCGCGTATGCCCACATGGGCTCGCGCGGCGTCAAGGGCAAACTGGTGATGGTGAACTGACCCCGCCACAACGCGGCGCTTGCCTGGCGGCATTCAAGGCGAACGTTCAGCCCCGCGCCGGGTTGGCCGAGAAGTGTTTGAGGTAACGGCTGGGCAAATCGCCAATGCGCATCATCATCGGCAAATCGGCTGAATTGAAGTCCGGATCCCACGCCGGCGCACCCAGCACCTTGGCGCCCAGCCGCAGATAGCCCTTGATCAGTGCTGGCGGTTCGACCACCAGCGAATCATCCAGCTGCTCGACCGGCAGCGCCAGGCGCGGCGTGACGCGGTATTCGATGTCTGCCAGATGCGTCTGCCGGAGCTGACGCCAGATGCTGGCGGCGGCGTGCCCGCCGAGCACGCCGTTGTACTGCATCGGAATGCTGGCGCAGCCGATCATGATGTCCAGCTGGTTGCGCCCCATGAACTCGGCCAGCGCACCCCACAGCGCCAGAATCACGCCGCCATGCCGGTGGTCGGCATGCACGCAACTGCGGCCCAGCTCGACCATGCGCTCGCGCAGGCCGCGCAAGCGCACCAAATCAAATTCAGTATCGCTGTAAGTGCTGCCCACGCGTTTGGCCTGCGTCGGCGTCAGCACCCGGTAGGTGCCAATCACCTGTTGGCTGGCTGCGTCGCGCACCAGCAGGTGTTCGCAGTAGTCATCAAACAGGTCAATGTCGTGGCCGGGCAAAGCTTGACTCAGCGTGGCGCCCATTTCCAGCGCAAACACCTGAAACCTCAGTCGCTGCGCTTCGCGAACCTCGTCCTGATGGCGGGCCCAGCTGACCGAGATTTTCCCCACCGGCACTGCAACGCCTGAAGCCGGCTTTGCAAAGGCTGGAGCGCGCGCAGGAGGTGATCGATGAAGTAACCTCCGTGGCATAGCGGCGGGCGCAAATGCAAAGGTCGGTGTGGGCAATTCTTTCATGGCGAAATCCTTGTGTTCCAGCGCATTCATAAGCCAATGGGTCTGATCAACGACCCACCAATCGCATACCGGCTTCTCCGTGCGCTGCATTGCGCCGGGTGGAAGCGTTCACGGCAACCGTCAGCCCCTCCAGCCAGGGCCGTGTGCCGGCCTTGAACCGCAGGCCACCGGGGCTGCTGGCCATGGCGTGTGCGGTACAGCGAAGAATGCGCAGGCGCTGCTTGTCCAGTTCGTGAAGGATGGCGCTGGCGGCGTTGCCAGCAAATTTTCCGGGTTCCCCGGCGAGGTTCAGATTCAAAGCCATTGCGTACTCCATCAAGTGGTCATGACGGAATTTTGAACACCGGGGGTGACGCAGGCGTGTCAGTTCAAAGGCAATTGTGTGACAGCAGGCAGCCTTTTTCCGACCGCGAAAACGCTATTAAATCAGGAGCTGCTTGCCCCCGCTGGCTGTGCGCAAGCAGCCTGTTTGACGTATAAAACCGGAATTTCCGGCTACAGCGCGCGCTGGTTGACGCGTTTTGACAGCGCTTCGGCGCTTTCACGGCGTTCGCTGTAACGGTCTACCAGATACGGCGACACATCGCGCGTCAGCAGCGTGAACTTGACCAGTTCTTCCATCACATCGACCACCCGGTCGTAATAGCTTGATGGTTTCATCCGCCCGGCCTCGTCAAACTCCAGAAAAGCCTTGGCGACCGATGACTGGTTGGGAATCGTCAGCATGCGCATCCAGCGGCCCAGCACGCGCAGCTGGTTGACGGCGTTGAAGGACTGCGAGCCGCCCGATACCTGCATCACCGCCAGCGTCTTGCTCTGCGTCGGCCGCACCGCGCCATCGGCCAGCGGAATCCAGTCGATCTGCGCTTTCATGACGCCCGTCATGGCGCCGTGGCGTTCGGGCGAGGTCCAGACCATGCCCTCGGCCCATTGCGCGAGTTGCCGCAGTTCCTGAACCTTGGGATGCGTATCAAGCGCATCGTCGGGCAGCGGCAGGCCGTGCGGATCGAAAGTGCGGGTGTCGCAGCCCATTGCCTGCAGCAACCGGGCCGCTTCTTCGCTGAGCAGCCGGCTGTAAGCGCGTTCGCGCACCGAGCCGTAAAGCAGCAGGATGCGCGGCGCATGCGTGCTGGGGGCTTGCGGCTGCAAACTGGCGCGGGTCAGCGCGTCAAACACGGCGGCGTCGATGTTCGGCAGATCCTGGAGGAAAGGTTTATCGACCGGCAACGCGCGCTCCCTGTTCGTTGACCCGCACTTCGCCCTCTTCCTTGCTGAAAGCGGCCCGCTGCGGCAGCGGCAGGATATCCAGCACCGCGTCCGATGGACGGCACAGCCGCGCACCCAGCGGCGTCACCACGATGGGCCGGTTGATCAGGATGGGATGGGCCAGCATGGCATCGACCAGCGCGTCGTCGCCAAGGGCCGGGTTGTCCAGCGCGAGTTCTTCATACAGCGCTTCCTTGCGCCGCATCATGTCGCGCACCGGAACGGCCATGTGCGCGATCAGGGCCACCAGCGTTTCGCGTGTGGGCGGCGTTTGCAGGTACTCGATGACTTCGGGTTCAACGCCCGTGTTGCGGATCAGCGCCAGCACATTGCGTGAGGTGCCGCACTTCGGGTTGTGATAAATCGTGATGCCGGAGCCGGGAGTGACTGCTGAATCGGACATGAAGATAACTCCTGATTAAAAAAATTGAATCGAAAAAGTAGAAACCCTTCAACGTTTCAATTATATTTGAACTATGGAAACAACAACCCCTACTCAATTACCATCGCTGGACGAATCTGCCGCCGTCAAGGCGCTGGCCGCGCTGGCGCAGGCGCAACGACTGCGCGTTTTCCGGGCGCTGGTGGTCGCCGGCCCCGACGGGCTGACGCCGGGCGTGATGGCCGAGCAACTGGCCGTAGCCCCCAGCGCGCTGTCGTTTCACCTCAAGGAACTCGCCCATTCAGGCCTGGTCAGCAGCGAGCCGCGCGGCCGCAACCTGATCTACCGCGCCGACATCGGCCAGATGAACGCCCTGCTCGCCTACCTGACCGAGCATTGCTGCGAAGGCAAGGCTTGCGGCGTTGTTGCGGCGGCTGTTTGCTGATATTCATGGCCATTTTGGCCGCTTGCGCAATGCCAGCGGGCGCTAATAGCTATTTTTTTAATAGCGAAATTTTCATCCAGTAAACACGTGGCTCCTTCTGATGCCGCCTTGATGCCGTCCAGAAGCCAACCGCAAGATTGATCACAACCGCCCCGAAATGCTCACTGCCCTGCTTATTTTTATCGCGACCCTGATCCTTGTCATCTGGCAGCCACGCGGCCTCGGAATTGGCTGGAGCGCGACGCTCGGGGCGGTGCTTGCGCTGCTGACGGGTGGGGTGCAGGTCGGCGACATTCCGACGGTATGGCACATCGTCTGGAATGCCACCGCAACTTTTATCGCCATCATCATCATCAGCCTGCTGCTCGACGAGGCCGGTTTTTTTGAGTGGGCTGCGCTACATGTGGTGCGCTGGGGCCAAGGAAACGGGCGGCGGCTGTTTGCACTGATCGTGCTGCTGGGCGCAGCGGTGTCGGCCTTGTTTGCCAATGACGGCGCGGCGCTGATCCTCACGCCCATCGTGATGTCCGTGTTGCTGGCCCTGGGTTTCAGCCCCGGAGCGACGCTGGCGTTTGTGATGGCGGCGGGGTTCATTGCCGACACCGCCAGCCTGCCGCTGGTGGTGTCCAACCTGGTCAACATTGTTTCCGCCGATTTTTTCAACATCGGCTTTAACCGCTACGCCTCGGTGATGGTGTGGGTGAACCTGGCCGCAGTGGGCGCCAGCCTGGGCATGCTGATGCTGTACTTTTGGCGCAGCATTCCGGCGCGCTACGACATGGCGCATGTCAAACCGCCGCAGGACGCCATCCGCGACAGCGCCACCTTCAAGGCCGGCTGGGTCGTGCTGGCGCTGCTGCTGGTCGGCTTTTTTGGGCTGGAGCCGCTGGGCGTGCCGGTTAGCGCGACAGCAGCGGCCTGCGCGTTGCTGCTGCTCGGGGTGGCGGGGCGTAGCCACCAGATCAACACCCGAAAAGTGATGCGTGGTGCGCCTTGGGAAATCGTGGTTTTTTCGCTTGGCATGTACCTGGTGGTCTATGGCCTGCGCAACGCCGGCCTGACGGGCGAAGTCGCTTCGCTGCTGAACCTGTTTGCGCAGGGCGGCGTCTGGGGTGCGGCTTTTGGCACCGGCTTTGTGGCGGCGCTGCTGTCATCGGTCATGAACAACTTGCCAGCCGTGCTGGTGGGCGCCCTGTCCATTGACGCCAGCCAGGCCACCGGCGTGGTGAAGGAAGCGATGGTCTATGCCAACGTGATTGGCAGCGACCTGGGCCCCAAAATCACGCCCATTGGCTCTCTAGCCACCCTGCTGTGGCTGCATGTGCTGGCGCGCAAGGGCATCAAAATTGGCTGGGGCTACTACTTTAAGGTCGGCATCGTGCTGACGGTTCCGGTGCTGTCGGTGGCGCTGGCAGCACTGGCGCTGCGCCTGACGCTGGGGTGACGCAGCCTTATTTCGGCTGGTAAATGATCAGCCCCATACCGGCGAGGCTCAGCGCCACGCCGGCCACGTCCCAGGCGGTTGGGCGCACGCCGTCCACCGCCCACAGCCACGCCAGCGCGACGCTGATGTACACCCCGCCATAAGCGGCATACACCCGGCCGGCGGCGGCTTCGTGCAGCGTCAGCAGCCAGGCGAACAGCGCCAGGCTGAACGCCGCCGGCACCAAGAGCCAGATGGACGCCTGCTTGTTCAGCCACAGATAAGGCAGGTAGCAACCCACAATCTCGGCCAGCGCGGTCGCCAGGAACAGGAAAAAGGTTTTCACGCGTCAGCGCAGGATCAGCACCGGCACCTCGCTGAGCCGCAGCAGCGTGGTCGTCGTGCTGCCAACAATCCACTGGCGGATACGCGAATGGCCATAAGCGCCCATCACCAGCAGCGACGCGCCCTGCGCCTTGACGAAAGCGGGCAGCACGTCTTCGGGCTCGCCGGGCAGCAAGGCCACTGACGCTTCAAAGCCTGCCGCTGTCAGCGCAAGCCGGGCTTCTTCGAGCTGCTGGTGCGCCTGCGCGGCGTCGGTGCCCGCCATCGCCACGATCACCGGGAGGCCCTTGAGCATCGGGCTGCGCGCCACGGTTTCGACGGTGGTGCGCGATGTCGGGCTGCCGTCAAAAGCGATGACGACCCGCGTGGGCGGCGCAAAGGGCGCGCCCGTCGCCACCAGCACCGGGCATTTCACCGAACGGATCACGCCCTCGACATGGTGGTCGAAGTGAATTTTTGACGCGTCGCTGGCACGGTAATGCTGGCCCAGCACGAACAGGCGCGCGTCCGGCTCCACTTCCAGCACGTTGTCGAGCAGTTCGCCATGGCGCAAGCGCCCCTCGACCGACGCCACGCCGGCCGCCGTGGCGCGCGCCTGGGCATCGTCCAGCATGCGTTTGCCCGCTTGCAGCGCCACCTTGGCACGCTGGACATCGAGCACGCTCAGCTCTGCAAGCAGCATCTCTTGCGCACCCATCCCGATGGCGCCGCTGAAGTCGGCGAACTGCGGGCGGTCGGTGCGCTCCAGCACATGCAGCAGATCGAGCGGCAACGCCAGCTGCTTTGCCGACCAGGCGGCCCAGTCGATCACGCAAGCCGTGCTGGCCAGGCCGTCAATGCAGGCATAAACCTTTTTCATGGGAAGCTCCTTTTTGTCAAGTAGATGCAAATAATGCCGTCAGTGCATGAGATTTTCAACCGCACCGGGTTTGTCGTGAACCGCAAAGCGGTCCATCATTGTCGTGCTGGCTTCATCAAGTCCCAGCACTTCCACCTCAGCGCCTTCGCGCTTGAACTTGAGCACCACCTTGTCCAGCGCGCCGACCGCCGTGATGTCCCAGAAGTGGGCACGACTCACGTCGATGATTACCTTTTGCACCGCTTCCCTGAAATCAAAACTGTTGATGAAGCTCTCTGACGAGGCAAAAAACACCTGTCCTACCACACGGTAGGTGCGCAGGCGGCCCTCGGCATCCAGGCTGCGGTCGATGCGCAGCACCTTGCCGACCTTGTACGCAAAAAAGAGGCTTGAGAGCAGCACGCCGGCCAGCACGCCCTTGGCCAGGTCATGCGTGGCCACGGTGATGACGACGGTCGCAATCATCACCAGGCTTGAGCTGGGCGGATGCTGGCGCAGGTTGCGGATCGAATCCCAGCTGAAGGTGCCGATGCTGACCATGACCATCACCGCCACCAGCGCCGCCATCGGAATCTGCTTGACCCACGGGCCCAAAAACACGATCAGTACCAGCAGCCCAATGCCTGCCACCAGCGTCGACAGCCGCCCGCGCCCACCTGACTTCACGTTGATCACCGACTGGCCAATCATGGCGCAGCCGGCCATGCCGCCAATGAAACCGGTGGCAATGTTGGCCACGCCCTGCCCGACGCATTCGCGGTTCTTGTTGCTGGGGGTGTCGGTCAGCTCGTCAACAATCGAAGCGGTCATCATCGACTCCAGCAAGCCGACCACCGCCAGCGTGGCGGCATACGGCAAGATGATCTGGAGCGTTTCCAGCGTCAAAGGCACATCGGGCAGCAAAAAAATCGGCAGGCTGTCGGGCAACTGGCCCATGTCGCCCACGGTGCGAATGTCCAGCTTGAACAGCATCGCCACGCCGGTCAGCACGACGATGGTGACCAGCGGCGACGGCACCGCCCGGGTGATGTACGGAAAGCCGTAAATGATGGCCAGCCCCGCCGCTGTCATTGCATAGACCACCCAGCTGACATTGGTCAGCTCGGGCAACTGCGCCATAAAAATCAGGATGGCCAGCGCATTGACAAAGCCGGTGATGACCGAACGCGAGACAAAACGCATCAGCCCGCCCAGCTTGAGCAGCCCGGCCACGATTTGCAGCACGCCGGTCAGCACGGTAGCCGCCAGCAAATATTGCAAGCCATGCTGCTTGACCAGCAGCACCATCACCAGCGCCATGGCACCGGTGGCGGCCGAGATCATGCCCGGACGGCCGCCGGTAAAAGCAATGATGACGGCGATGCTGAACGACGCGTACAAGCCGACCTTCGGGTCGACCCCGGCAATGATGGAAAAGGCGATGGCCTCGGGAATCAAGGCCAGCGCAACCACCAAGCCGGCCAGCAAATCGCCCCGGATGTTGGAAAACCAGTCTTGGCGCAGGGATGAATAAATTGTTTTCAAGGGATTAAGACAGCGCCCCGCGTGACCGGGCAGCCGTGAGTCAAGGGGAAAAATGGGAAATCGGTCAGAACCGCAGCAAAGTGGTCTGATCCGGCGAGGCATCAAGGCGCATGGCACCCAAGGCGACGGCTCAGGGCGGTGTGACCGAGCAAAAGTAACCGCGTGGCAACGCGCTGCCCGGGAAGGAAACCCGGAAAGTGGAGAGCGCGTTCAGAACGATTTGCATGTCCGGATTTTAGCCAGCGGTGTTTCGTCCGCCATTTCTTGGCGCGAACAGGCAACCCCCCGCTGAAAACCAGTGCGACGACGCATAAACAGGTGTTTTTATGAAAAAACTGCCTCTAGCGCAATGCCAGCGTGCGCTGGCAGCTATTTTTTTAATAGCAAATCTTCATTCAGCGCAGGCCTTGCAAGCTCAACCTGAAGCCGGCAACAACAACCGCCGCCCTTACCCCAGCCATTTGTGAAAAAACTGTGCCTGTCCCATCGCCGGGTCGAGCTGGTAGCCGGCAAAACCGACGCGTTCATAGAGGCGGATGGCGCTGGCGTTGCCGGCAAGCACTTCGAGCGTCAGCTTGCACGCGCCGCGCTCCTGGGCGATTTGCTCGACCAGCGCCAGCATCTGCTCGGCCACCCGCTGACCCCGAAAGCCAGCCAGCACCGCCACATCGTGAACATTCACCAAGGGTCGGCAGGCAAAGGTTGAAAAGCCTTCGATGCAGTTGATCAGGCCAACCGGCTGCTCGCCTGCAAACGCCAGCACGCTGAACGCCTGCGGGCGCGCGGCCAGCGCTTTGGCCAGGTTGGCTTTGGCAAAGGCGCTGAGCGCTTCGCCGCCCCCGGCGGGGTCTTGGGCGTAGGCGTCGAGCAGCTGCACGAGGGCGTCGGCATGAACCGGGTTGTGGTAGTCGGCTCGGCAGAGGCGCAGATCAAGAGGGCAAGCTGGGTTCACGGGGCGTTTTCCGGAAAAGATAAAAAAGCGCTCATTCTAGGAAAGGCGCGCAGCTGCCCGCGCTGCCGCCGGCCAAACCCAAGTCTTTACGGGACATTTACCGGTCTCTTTCATGCCCTATACCTGCCATCCGGAGCTTGCAGTGATAATTCCCGCACGACGGTTGAAGGCGGGTTAGCCGCCCGAAAAAGCTGCAACCCGGCTTCCTTCAGCCTTGCCGTTGACGCCACGCGCCAAGCAACAAAAAAACCACAGGCACGCCCT
Organism: Polaromonas sp. CG_9.5; assembly: GCF_035984465.1. Taxonomy (NCBI): domain Bacteria; kingdom Pseudomonadati; phylum Pseudomonadota; class Betaproteobacteria; order Burkholderiales; family Comamonadaceae; genus Polaromonas; species Polaromonas sp. CG_9.5. The sequence continues at coordinate 120,798 of NZ_JAXCHR010000003.1, read as the reverse complement.
CGTGGCGGGCAACAAGGACAGGTCATGGACCCGAAAGCCGAAACGCCGCACGCCGGCCCCGATGCAATTCCCCGCAAACACTTGAGCCGCCGCAGCCGCGTGGTGGGCGGCCTGCTGGCGCTGCTGATTCTGGGTGGCACTGGCTGGCTGACCTGGCACCTGACGCACCCGGATGCGTCAAAAGCCGCACCGGGCGCTGCAGGCGGGCGACGCGGCCCGGTGGCCACCACTGTTGGCGTGGCGACCGCTGAAAGCAGCAGCCTCCCCGTCATCCTGGAAGCGCTGGGCACGGTGACACCGCAGTCGACGGTAAAAGTCAGGCCGCAGGTCTCGGGCGTGATGGAAAAAGTCTTGTTCAAGGAAGGCCAGGTCGTGCGTGCCGGCGACCTGCTGGCCACCATTGACGCCCGCCCATTCGAGCTGGCGCTGATGCAGGCCAGCGGCCAGCGCCAGCGTGATGAGGCGCAGCTGGCCAGCGCCCGCGTCACCTTGGCGCGCTTCAAGACGTTGCTCGGGCAGGACTCGATTGCGCGTCAGGAGGTCGACACCCAGGCCGCGCTGGTCAAGCAGCTTGAAGGCACGGTGGTGATTGACAAGGCCAGCGAAGGCACGGCCAAACTGAACCTGGGCTATGCCCGCGTCGTGGCACCCATCAGTGGCCGCGTCGGTTTGCGCACGGTCGATGTCGGCAACGTGGTCAGCAGCAGCGACGCCAACGGCATCGTCCTGATCACCCAGATCAGCCCGGTGGATGTGGTGTTTGCCGTGCCGCAGGACATGGCCGGCGAATTACAGCAGTCAGCCGTGGCCGGCAAAACCATGCAGGTCACCGCACTCGACCGCACCCGCTCCAGCGTGCTGGAAAGCGGCGTGTTTTCATCGCTCGACAACCAAGTGGACACCACCACCGGCACGGTCAAGGCCAAGGCGCGTTTTGCCAACAGCAAGCTGGCGCTGTTTCCCAGCCAGTTCGTCAACGTCCAGCTACAGCTCAGAACCATTGAAAACGCCGTGACCGTGCCCGTGGCAGCGATGCGGCGCGGCAATGAAGGCGATTTTGTCTATGTGCTGAACGCCGCCGAGCGCACCGTCAGTTTGCGTCCGGTCAAGCGCGGTCAGGCGACCGCCGACAAGATTCAGGTGACTTCCGGCCTGAAAGCCGGCGAACAAGTGATTACCGAAGGCGCTGACCGGCTCAAAGATGGTGCGCCCGTGGTGCTGCAGGGCGATGCGCCTGCCGGCCCGCGCGGTGCGGCGTCAGGCGGCAAACGCCAGCGCCCCGGCGGCCCCAAGCCGGGCGCTTCGGCCCCGGCTGGCGCTGAAACCGCCACCGCCGAATTACCGGCTGACGGCGCTTCCAGCCCGCAACGCCGCCGCGCTTCGCAAGCCGAGGGCGCATGACGCCCCCCGCGCTCGCCGGCGAGCCCGGCGCGTCACCCGGCACGTCACCCGACACCTCTTTCGCCCTTGACCCTTTCGGCGCGGCGCAAGAACGCTCCACCGCCAGCCCGTCGCGCCCGTTTATCCAGCGCCCGGTCGCCACTGCGTTGCTGATGGTCGCCATCGTGCTGGCGGGTCTGGTGGGCTTCAAGTTTTTGCCGCTGTCCGCCTTGCCTCAGGTCGATTACCCGACCATTCAGGTGCAAACGCTCTACCCCGGTGCCAGCCCCGAAGTCATGGCGCAAACCGTCACTGCGCCGCTGGAACGCCAGTTCGGCCAGATGGCTGGACTGAGCCGCATGAGTTCGACCAGCGCCTCCGGCGTGTCCATCGTCACGCTGCAGTTTGGCCTCGGGCTGGCGCTGGATGTCGCCGAGCAGCAAGTGCAGGCCGCCATCAATGCCGGCGGTTCGCTGTTGCCCGCCGACCTGCCCGCACCGCCGGTGTATGCCAAGGTCAACCCGGCCGATGCGCCAGTGCTGACACTGGCCATCACCTCCGACACGCTGCCGCTGACCGAGGTGCAAAACATCGTCAACACCCGGCTGGCGCTGAAAATCAGCCAGGTCAATGGCGTCGGGCTGGTGGCGCTCAGTGGCGGCCAGCGGCCTGCCGTGCGCATTCAGGCCGACACGCGGGCGCTGGCGTCTTACGGACTGGCGCTCGATGCGCTGCGCACAGCCATCAGCGCAGCCAATGCCAACGGGGCCAAAGGCAGCATTGACGGCCCGACGCGCTCGTATTCGATCAATTCCAACGACCAGTTGCTGGCTGCCGAAGACTATAAAAACCTGATCATTGCCTACCGCAACGGCGCGGCCGTGCGCGTGTCAGACGTGGCCAAAGTCGTCGAAGGCGCTGAAAACACGCAGCTGGGCGCGTGGGCCAGCATCGAATGCACGCCGGATGCCGCGAAAGCATCCACCCAGGACAACGACTGCATCGGTACGCCCGGCAAACGGCTGGTGCCCGCCATCATCCTGAACGTCCAACGCCAGCCCGGTGCCAACGTGATTGCCACGGTCGACGCCATCAAGGCGCGGCTGCCCGAGTTGCAGGCCGGCCTGCCGACACAAATGCGCGTTGATGTGCTGAGCGACCGCACCACCGGCATTCGCGCCTCGGTGCTGCATGTCGAGATTGAGTTGCTGCTGGCGGTGCTGATGGTGGTGCTGGTGATTTTTGCGTTTTTGCACAATGTGCGCGCCACCGTGATTGCCAGCCTGGCCGTGCCGATTTCGCTCATCGGCACCTGCGGCGCGATGTATTTGCTCGGCTACAGCCTGAACAACCTGAGCCTGATGGCGCTGACAATTGCCACCGGCTTCGTGGTCGATGACGCCATCGTGATGATTGAAAACATCGCGCGCTACATCGAAGAAGGCGAAACGCCCATGCTGGCCGCGCTCAAGGGCGCAAAGCAAATCGGCTTCACGATTATTTCGCTCACGGTGTCGCTGATTGCCGTGCTGATTCCGCTGCTGTTCATGGGCGACGTGGTGGGCCGGCTGTTCCGCGAATTTGCCGTCACGCTGGCGATCACGATTTTGATTTCCGCCGTGGTGTCGCTGACGCTCGTTCCCATGATGTCAGCAAGATGGCTAAAGCCTGAACCCGTGAATGAAACGCCGGACAAGCCGGTCGGACGGATGCAGCGCTTTTTCGACAACGTCATCGTTCGCTACGACCACGGCTTGACCTGGGTGCTCAGGCATCAGGGCGCAACGCTGCTGGTGGCGCTGGCCACGCTGGTGCTGACCGTGCTGCTCTACATCGTGATTCCGAAGGGCCTGTTTCCCACGCAGGACACCGGCCAGTTGCAAGCCCGCATCGAAACCGCGCAGTCGGTGTCATATGCCCGCATGGCCGAGTTGCAGCAGGCAGCGGCCCGCGAAATTTTGCAAGACCCGGACGTGGACACGCTGAGTTCCTTCATCGGCGTGGATGCGGCCAACAACACCATGCTGCACACCGGCCGCATGCTGATCAACCTCAAGCGCACGCGCAGCAGCAGCCAGCCGGAGACGATGGAGCGACTGCGCCAGCGCGCCAGCCAGGTCGCGGGCGTCACGCTGTATTTGCAGCCGACGCAGGATTTGACGATTGATGCCGAAACCGGCCCGACGCAGTTCCGCGTGTCAATGGAAGGCGCAGACAACGCCACCGTTGTGCAATGGGCCACCAAACTGGCCGCGCAAATGGCCCAATCGGCCAGCCTGCGCAACGTGGTGTCGGACGCCGACGCCAAGGGGTCGGGCGCGTACATTTCGGTCGACCGCGACACCGCGTCGCGCCTGGCCATCAGCACCGCGTCGATTGACGACGCGCTCTACAGCGCCTTTGGCCAGCGCATTGTGTCCACCATCTTTACCGAAACCAACCAGTACCGCGTGATTCTGGAAGCCCTGCCCGACCCGCTGGCCACCACGGCTTCGCTGGGCAACCTGCCGCTGAAAACCGGCGCAGGCACGACCACGCCGCTTTCGTCGATTGCCACCATCACCGAGCAGGCCGCGCCGCTGCAAATCACCCACGTCGCGCAGTACCCGGCCACCACGCTGGGCTTTGACACGGCCCCGAGTGTGTCGCTGGGCAAGGCGGTGGACGAGATCAAGCAAGCCGCCAAAGACATCGCCCTGCCGGCCAGCGTGAGCTTGACGTTCCTGGGCGCGGCTGGGGCGTACCAAGCGTCGCTGTCAAGCCAGTTGTGGCTGATTCTGGCGGCGGTGATTTGCGTGTACATCGTGCTGGGCGTGCTGTATGAAAGCTATGTCCATCCGATGACGATTCTCTCGACGCTGCCGTCGGCGGGCGTGGGTGCGCTGTTGATGCTGATGCTGAGCGGCTCGGACTTGGGCGTGATTGGCATCATCGGCATTATTCTCTTGATCGGCATCGTGAAAAAGAACGCGATCATGATGATCGACTTTGCGATTGACGCCGAGCGCAATGAAGGCAAGTCGGCGCAGGAGGCGATTCACCAGGCGGCGCTGCTGCGCTTTCGGCCAATTTTGATGACGACGCTGGCGGCGCTGTTTGCAGCCGTGCCGTTGATGCTGGGTTTTGGCGAAGGGGCAGAGTTGCGGCGGCCGCTGGGGTTGGCTATTTTTGGTGGCTTGATCGTGAGCCAGGTGTTGACGCTGTTCACGACGCCGGTGATTTATCTGGCGTTTGACCGGCTGGGGCAGCGGTTTGGGCGGAAGGAGCGGGGTTGATGCTTCTTTTTTATGCTTTTTCTGGGGGTTGTGCTTGTCCTGCTTGTGCGGGTAGCTATTTAATTAGTAGCGAGTTGGGTGCGTTGGATTTGACTTGGCTTGGCGTAGATTTGGGCCTTGGTTTTTTCTGCGTTGGCTGGCTGGCCGGGGGTGGCCCGGCGGCCAGTAACTTTCTTTTGCTTCGCCAAAAGAAAGTCACCAAAGAAAAGGCGACCCGGCTGTCTGGGTCCCTGCGCTTCGCTTCGGGCAACCTGCGCTGCCCCGCAAAAACGGGGGTCGGCGCAAACTCGCTGCACTTCGTTCCGCTCAAACAGCACGCCGCCCTGATCCCGTTTTTGCAGGTCATCACAGGCCCAGACAGAACGGGACTGGCGGGGAATAGAAGTCAAACAGCCAAGCCACCAAACACCAACCGCGCCACCGCCACCGCCACCGCCACCGCCACCGCCACCGCCACCGCCACCGCCACCGCCAAAGATACTACTAATTCGATAGCTGTTTGCGCATACATGGCGTGGACCAGCAGCACTTTTCATGCGAAAACGCCCGTTCTCGCATCCGAATCCGTTCCAGCTCCCGCTCCCGCCATTCCCGTTCTGTCTGGGCCTTTGAGCGTCGGGAAAAACGGGATCAGGGCCGCGCGCTGTTTGAGCCGTAGGCGAGTTTGCGCGGACCCCCGTTTTTCGGGGTGCTCAAAGGTTGCCCGTAGCGAAGCGCAGGGTCCCAGACAGCCGGGTCGCCTTTCTTTTGCTCACTTTTCTTTGGCGAAGCAAAGAAAAGTGAGTTGCCGCCGGGCAACCCCCGGCCAGCCAGCCAAAGCCAAGAACCCAAAAGGCCGATACAGCAAAAGGGCCAAGCCATGAACCTGTCCGAACCCTTCGTCAGGCGCCCCATCGCAACCGTCCTGCTGACCATCGCCATCGCCCTGGCCGGCATCGGTGCTTTCTTCGTCCTGCCCGTATCCCCCCTGCCCCAGGTCGACTTCCCGGTCATCTCGGTCAGCGCCTCGCTGCCCGGTGCCAGCCCCAGCACCATGGCCAGCAGCGTCGCCACGCCGCTCGAAAGGCGCTTGGGCGTGATCGCCGGCGTCAACGAAATGACCTCCAACAGCGGCAGCGGCTCGACCCGCATCAGCCTGCAGTTCGACCTGAACCGCAAAATCGATTCAGCCGCCCGAGAAGTCCAGGCCGCCATCAACGCCTCGCGCGCCGACCTGCCCGCCAGCCTGCGCAGCAACCCGACCTACCGCAAGGCCAACCCGGCCGCGTCGCCCGTCATCATCCTGGCGCTGACCTCCAAAACCCGCTCGCCCGGCCAGATTTACGACGAAGTGTCCAATCTGGTGCAGCAAAAAATCGCCCAGGTGCCCGGCGTGGGCGATGTGGAACTGGGCGGCGGCTCGCTGCCCGCTGTGCGCGTCGAGTTGTTGCCGTTTGCCCTGAACCGCTACGGCGTCAGCATGGAAGACGTGCGCGCTGCGCTGCAGGCCTCCAACGCCAACCGGCCCCGTGGCGCGATTGAAGGCAACGGCAAGCGGCTGCAGATTTACGCCACCGGCAACACCGCCTCAGGCGGGCTGCGCGCGGCGGATTACAAAGGCCTGGTGATTGCCTGGCGCAACAACGCAGCCATCCGCCTCAGCGATGTTGCCGATGTCAAAGACGGCGTGGAAAACACCAACACGCTGGGCCTGTTCAACGGCCAGCCGGCGGTCGTCGTGCTGGTCAGGCGCCAGCCCGACGCGAACGTGATTGCCACGGTCGATGCCGTACGGGCGCTGCTGCCCGAGCTGCAGGCGCAGTTGCCGCAGGATGTACAGCTTCAGGTGGCGTCTGACAGTACCAACTCCATTCGCGCCTCGCTGCATGAAATCGAGGTGACGCTGCTCATTTCGATTGCGCTGGTTGTGCTCGTCGTCAGCGCGTTTTTACGCAATGTCCGCGCCACCTTTATTCCGGCTGTGGCCACGGTGGTCTCGCTGCTGGGGACGTTCGGCGTGATGTATTTGATGGGTTTTAGCCTGAACAACCTGAGCCTGATGGCGCTCACGGTAGCGACCGGCTTTGTGGTGGACGACGCCATCGTCGTGCTGGAAAACACCAGCCGCCACATCGAAGCCGGCATGGACCGCTTCAAGGCCGCGCTGCTGGGCGCGCGCGAAGTCGGTTTCACTGTCCTGTCGATCAGCCTGTCGCTGGTGGCGGTGTTTATTCCGCTGCTGTTCATGGGCGGGCAAACCGGCCGGCTGTTCCGCGAATTTGCCGTCACGCTGTCGGCGGCGGTGCTGATTTCACTGGTGATTTCGCTCACCACCACGCCCATGATGTGCGCCTGGCTGCTCAAGCCGCATGCCGCCACGAAACCGCCCGGCCGCATCGCACGCGGATTTGAAAACGGCTTTAACCGGGTTCTGCGGGTCTATGAGGTTTCACTCGACTGGGCGCTGGGCAGCAAACTTATCGTCATGCTGGTTTTGCTGGCCGTGATTGGCCTGAACGCTTATCTGTACGTGGCTTCGCCGAAAGGCTTTTTTCCGCAGCAAGACACCGGCCAGATCAGGGGCGGGCTGCGCGCTGACCAGAGCATTTCGTTTCAGGCGATGCAAACCAAGCTCAAGCAACTGGTCGACATCATCCGCGCTGATCCGGCGGTCGATACCGTGGTGGGGTTCACCGGCGGTTCGCGCGCGGGCGGTGGCTTCATGTTCGTCAACCTCAAGCCGGTCGGGCAACGCACCGAGGGCGGCCAGGCCGTGATTGCGCGGCTGCGACCCAAACTGGCGCAAGTCACCGGCGTCAGCCTGTTTCTGAATCCGGTGCAGGACTTGCGCGGCGGCGGGCGGCAAAGCAATTCCACCTATCAATACACGCTGAAAAGCGACAACGACGCCGACCTGAAAAAATGGGCTACGCGCCTGGCCGACCAGATGAAAACGTCTGCGGCGCTGACTGACGTGGACACCGACCAGCAGGAAAACGGCGTGGAAACCATGGTCACGGTGGACAAGGAAAGCGCGGCGCGGCTGGGCATCAGCTCGCGCGATGTCGACAACGCGCTGTACAACGCCTTTGGCCAGCGCCAGGTCGCCACCATTTACGGTGAACAAAACCAGTACCACGTCATCATGCAGGTGGCCCAGCGCTACATCAGCAGCCCGGAAGCGCTGAAAGACATTTATGTGCCGGCCAAAAAAGCCGCCAGCACCGGCACGACCGGCACCGCCACGACCTCCACCGTGGTCAACCCGGGCCTGCGTGATGCGTCATCGGGCCAGACGCTGAGCGTGTCCAGCACCACGATGGTGCCGCTGTCGGCCATCGCCCGCTTTACCGAAAACACCACTGCCGCGTCCATCAGCCATGAAGACGGCGAACTCTCGACCACCATTTCCTACAACCTGGCGGATAGCAGCACGCTCAGCGATGCGCAGGCGGTGGTGAAGGAGTCAGAGGCCGCCATTGGCCTGCCCAACAATGTACGCGGCAGTTTTTCGGGTACGGCGCTCAGTGCGCAGCAGTCGCAAAATGAACAGCCGCTGCTAATTCTGGCGGCGCTGGTGGTGATTTATATCGTGCTGGGCATTCTGTACGAAAGCCTGATTCATCCGCTGACGGTGCTTTCGACGCTGCCTTCAGCCGGCGTGGGGGCGTTGCTGGCGCTGCTGCTGTTCAAGATGGATTTTTCCATCATCGCGCTGATCGGCATTTTTCTGCTGATTGGCATCGTCAAGAAAAACGCGATCTTGATCATCGACTTTGCGCTGGATGCCGAACGCGCGCGCGGCTTGAGCGCCGTGGAAGCGGTGCGCGAAGCCTGCCTGCTGCGGTTTCGCCCGATTTTGATGACCACGCTGGCCGCCATGCTGGGCGCGCTGCCACTGGCCATCGGTTTTGGCGAAGGCGCCGAGCTGCGCCGCCCGCTGGGCATCACCATCATTGGCGGCCTGCTGGTCAGCCAGGTGCTCACGCTGCTGACCACACCCGTGGTGTATGTGCTGCTCGACAAGCTGCGCCGCCGCAGCCCGTCAGAGCGCCACCTGAGCCGCCACCCCCATGACCCGGCAGACGCGCCGCCCGCAGCGCGTCTGCTGCCATCGCAATAAGGCACGCCATGCAACCGAAAACGCATTTTTATCCCGCCCGGCAGCCTTTCATGCTGGCCGCCCTGCTGGCCTTGCTACTCAGCGGCTGCGCCGTCGGGCCCGACTACCAGCGCCCGTCCACGCCGGACATCAGCACCTTTAAGGAGGCCGAGGGCTGGGTGCCCGCCGCCCCCGCCGATACTTTGGCGCGCGGCCCGTGGTGGTCATTGTTCGGCGATCCGGTGCTCGACCAGCTGGCCGCGCGGGTCGAGGTGTCGAACCAGAACGTCGCCGCCGCCGTCGGCGCTTATGCCCAGGCACGCGCACTGGTGCGTGAACAGCGGGCGTCCCTGTTTCCCTCCGTCACGCTGAACGGCGGTGCCAACCGCTCGCACAGCAGTTCGGGCAGCAACGCCACCAGCAGCAGCGGCGGGCGCACTGGCAACAACTTCAGCGCCAGCATCGGCGCGAGTTGGGAGCCCGATGTCTGGGGCCGACTGGGCCGCGCGGTGGACAGCGCCTCGGCCAGCGCCCAAGCCAGCGCGGCGGACCTGGCGTCGGCCCGGCTGTCGGCGCAGGGCGAACTGGCCGTCAACTACCTCACGCTGCGCCAGGTCGATGCGCAACAAGCGCTGCTGCAAACCACGCTGACCGGCTACCGGCGCACGCTGGAGATCACGCAAAACCGCTACGCCGCCGGCATTGTCGCCAAAACCGACGTGCTGCAATCGCAAACCCAACTGGCCAATGCCCAGGCTGACGACGCCGGGCTGGTGCGCCAGCGCGCGCAGCTGGAACACGCCATTGCCGTGCTGGTGGGCGAAGCGCCGGGCAATTTCTCGCTGGCCCGTGCCGCGTGGAATCCGTCAGTGCCTGACGTGCCGGTCGGCGTTCCGTCCACCTTGCTCCAGCGCCGCCCCGACATTGCCGCCGCCGAACGCCGCGTGGCCGTGGCCAACGAACAAATCGGTATTGCGAGAAGCGCCTATTACCCCAGTTTGCCGCTGGGCGCGTCGTACGGATTCGGCGCGAGCCGGCTGGCCGACCTGTTCAGCGCGTCCACCAGCGTCTGGTCGATTGGCTTGTCGGCGGCACAAACCCTGTTCAATGCCGGCGCGACCACCGCCCGCGTCGAAGGCAGCGAAGCCGCGCATGCGCAGGCCGTGGCCCGTTACCGGCAAACCGTGTTGACCGCGTTTCAGGGCGTGGAAGACCAATTGGCCGCCACGCGCGTGCTGCTGGCCCAGCAAGACTTGCGCCGTCAGGCGTCACAAGCCGCTGACCAGGTCGAGCAGCAAGTGCTCAACCGCTACCGCAGCGGCCAGGTCAGCTACACCGAAGTGATTACCGCCCAAGCCACAGCCCTGAGCGCCCGCCGCGCGCTGGTGCAAGCGATGGCCGACCGGCAAACCACGGCAGTGGCGCTAATCCAGTCGCTGGGCTGCGGCTGGCAAGCGGGGCAATAAAGCGGGTGGCGGGTGGCACGTCACGTTGAATGCGGCTGGAGCGGGCTGAGCGTATTGCTATGCTTTAAATAGCTGCTTGCGCCCGCAGCTGTTGCACCAGCGGCCTGTTTGATGCATAAAACCTGTGTTATGCCGGTCTGGGCGAACCTGGCACCCTGCCATGCCGCGCTGAAACGCACTTTCAACCGCCGCATTGTTGACCTGGATCAGCATGGCCCTGAGTCGAATAGGGGATAGTGCATGGAACCAAGGAAGTGACCGCCATGAAACTGCTGATTGATTTGTTTTCTACCGACTATGGCCTGATGAGCATCATCGGTATTTTCTTCATGATGGGCATGGGCGTGTTCTTTCTTCGCCTGTTCATGGGCAAGATGAAGCACGACCCGACCGCACCACGCAAATAAGCCACCCGCGCGCCTCGAATATCGTCGATTAATGCTCAAACAGGCCGCTTTCGCACTGCCGGCGGGCGCAGGCAGCTACAAAATAAGTAGCAATTCAGCTAATCACCAGCCTTCTTTTCCGGTTGATGCAGTGCCGCCAGAAAAAACCGCGTGGCCTCGCTCAGCGGGCGGTCCCGGCGGGTAATCGAGCCAAACGACTCCATCTTGTGCCGGATAGCACACGGCAACACCCGCAGCAGCCCATGCCGCGCGTACGTGCCGGCAATCGACAGCGGCACGACGCCAATCATGTCGGTTTCGGCAATCAGGTTGGTCGTGGTCAGGATGGACGCGGTTTCTATCAAGCCGCGCGGCAACGGGGCCTGCTGCATCCGGAACTCCTGCTCCAGCACTTCGCGCATCGGGCTGCCGGTGGGCTGCAATATCCACGGGTAGTCGAGCAAGCTGGAAAACGCCACAGTTTTGCGGCTGGCCAGCGGGTGCTGCACGCCGACCACGACGGCCAGTTCCTCGTTTTCCAGCGGCGTGAATACGTAATCAGCCCACTGCTCGCCCCGAATCCGTCCAATCGCCACATCCAGCACGCCTTCGCGCAGCAACTCAAACAGGCGGTCGCTGGTGTCTAGCGTCACATCGAGCGACAGCAGCGGATAGGCTTTTTTCAGCGCAATGATGGCGTGCGTCAGCAGTGTCGGCGACGGTGCCATGATGCTGCCCACCGACAGCCGGCCTGAGCTGCCCAGCTGCAACTCGGCCAGCTCCCGCGTCATGGACGCCAGCGTGCCCCGCATGCCGGTGAAGTAACCCAGCACACTGGTGCCGGCAGGCGTCAGCTTCTGTCCGCGCCCTACCCGCTCAAACAGTTTTTGCCCCAGGGCCGACTCCAGCTCCTGAATCATCTTGGTCGCGGCGGGCTGCGTCATGCCGAGTTCTGCCGACGCCTTTCGCAGTGTGCCGTGTTCGCCCACCGCAAGAATCAGCGCAACCTGCCGCATGCGCAAGCGGTTCAGCAGCTGGGGAATCAAAGAAGGGGTGTTCATGCGCGTCAAACCGGCTCAAAAAAAGTGATGGGCAATGATAACCAGCGCTTATCAAATAATCATTAATTTTCAATTTACGTTAAGTTTTTGCCCCACTACGATCGGCGCAGTGATTCATAACAACAACCCGTGAGACAAGATGAAAAAAGTTCTGACCCTGCTCGCAGTCGCCTGCGCCTTCACCAGCACGCTGCCTGCCTTCGCCCAGGAATGGCCGACCAAGCCGGTGCGCATTCTGGTCGGCTCGGCGCCCGGCGGCGGCACTGACGCGATGGCGCGTGCGGTGGCTGACCGGCTCGGGCCGCTGCTCAAGCAAGCCGTGGTGGTCGAGAACCGGCCCGGCGCATCCAACACGCTGGCCGTTGACGTGGTGGCCAAGTCCACCGACGGTCACACGATGATCATGGGCGTCTCCACCGCGCACGCCATTGCGCCGCACCTGCTCAAGCTGAACTACGACAACAACAAAGACTTGGTGCCGGTGGTGTTTGTCGGCGCCGTGCCCAACGTGCTGGTCGTCAACAACGCCCTGCCGGTCGATTCGGTCCAGTCTCTCGTCAAGCTGGCCAAGGAAAAGCCCGGCCAGCTCAACTACGCCTCCAGCGGCTCGGGCAGCACGCAGCACATTGCCGCCGAATTGTTCAAGGATGCATCGGGCGTGTTCATCACGCACATTCCTTACCGGGGCAGCGGCCCGGCGCTGATTGACCTGGTCGGCGGCCAGGTGCAAATGAGTTTTGACACCATGCCGTCGGTCATCGGCCAGATCAAGAGCGGCCGCATGAAGCCGCTGGCGGTGGCCAGCGCCAAGCGCAATCCACAGCTGCCCAACGTGCCCACGATGGCAGAAGCCGGACTTAACGGCGTGGAAATGAACGCCTGGTACGGCATTTATATGCCCGCCTCGACCCCCAAAGCCGTGCAAGACCGCGTTTACACCGAAGTGACCAAGGTGCTGGCGATGCCTGAAACACAAGCCCGCCTCGGTGCCATCGGCGCCGACCTGACGCCCATGACGCAAGCCCAGTTCGCGGCCTTTCACACGGCGGAAAACAAACGCTACGGCGAACTGATCTCCAAGAAAAACATCAAGCTGGACTGACGCCATGAACCTGCAGCAAAACCCCGTCGTCGCCTTGACCCTGGGCGACGCAGCCGGCATCGGCCCCGAGCTGATCGCCCGACTGCTGAGCCAGCCGGGCATCACGGACAACGCCAATATCGTGCTGATCGGCGACCCTTGGCTGTGGCAGGACGGCCAGTCCACCGCCGGGCAACCTGTCGCCACGCAAGCCGTTGCGTCGCTGGCCGACGTGCGCAGCCGCGCCGACCAGTGCCTGCCGGCTTTTCTGGCCGTTGACACGATCCAGCCGGCGGACGTGCAACGCAGCCAGGCACAGGCAGCTTGCGGCACGGCGGTGCTCAAGGTGCTGGATATGTGCATGGACGGCACCAAGCGCGGCGAGGTCGATGCGATCTGCTTTGCACCGCTGAACAAGCAAGCGATGAAGCTCGGTGGCTTGAAACACGAAGACGAGTTGCACCACTTTGCCGAGTACCTGGGCGTGACCGGCTATTTCTGCGAATTCAACACGCTCGGCGACCTGTGGACATCGCGCGTGTCGTCGCACATTCCGCTGAAAGACGCGGCCAGCGTGCTCAGCCAGGAGCGCATCGTGGACGCGGCCCGGCTGATCTACCAGTCGCTGCAGGCCAGCGGCACGGCGCATCCGAAGGTGGCGATTGCCGCCTTCAACCCGCACGGCGGCGACGGCGGCGTCTGCGGACGCGAGGAAATCGACATCATCGTGCCGGCGATTGAAGCGCTGCGCGCCAGCGGCTTCCCGGTCGATGGCCCTTTCCCGGCTGACACCATCTTTCTGAAGGCCCGAGACGGCCAGTACCAGGCCATCGTCACCATGTACCACGACCAGGGCCAGATCGCCATCAAGCTGATGGGCTTCAGCAAGGGCGTGACGGTGCAAGGTGGCCTGCCGATTCCCATCACCACGCCGGCGCACGGCACGGCCTACGACATTGCCGGCCAGGGCGTGGCCGATGTCAATGCCACGCTGAACGCTTTTCGCATCGCCTGCCGCATGGGTGCGGCACGGCTTCATTCCTGAACAAAGCATCACCACCATGAAAATCAAATCCGTACGCGCCCGTGTTTTTGAGTGGAAGGGCAAAACCGTTCCGCCGCAGGGCAATTTTTGCGCCAACGCCATGGACCTGGTGTATTCGAACACCGAATCCATGAGCACTTTCCGCTTTTACTCCTGGACCGTGGTCGAAATTGAAACCGACGACGGCATCATCGGCCTGGGCAATGTCGCCCTGGCGCCAAGCATTGCCAAAGCCATCATCGACCAGTTCCTGACGCCGCTGGTGTTGGGCCAGGACCCGTGGGATTACGAATACCTCTGGCAGCGCATGTACCGCGCAACCCATGCCTGGGGCCGCAAGGGCGTGACGATGGCGGCGATTTCGGCGATTGACCTGGCGATCTGGGACATTCTGGGCAAGTCGGTCAACAAGCCGGTGTTCAAGCTGCTGGGCGGCCGCACCAAGGAAAAAATCCCGGTGTATTACTCGAAGCTCTACCGCACCAACCTCGATGACATGCAGGCCGAGGCGCAAAAGTACAAGGACGAGGGCTTTACTGCTTTCAAGATGCGTTTTGGCTATGGCCCGGCGCACCTGCAAAAGGGCGTGGCTGAAAACCTGAAGTCGGTCGAAGCGATCCGCGAAGTCATCGGCTACGACAACGACCTGATGCTCGAGTGCTACATGGGCTGGAACCTGGAATACGCCAAACGCATGCTGCCAAAACTGGAAAAGTTCGAGCCGCGCTGGCTGGAAGAACCCGTGATTGCCGACGACATCGACGGCTACGCCGAGTTGAACCAGCTCACCAGCATTCCGATTTCAGGCGGCGAGCATGAATTCAGCCTGTACGGCTTCAAGCAGCTGCTGGACAAAAAAGCCATCAGCGTGGTGCAGTACGACACCAACCGCGTCGGCGGCATCACGGCGGCGCACAAGATCAATGCGCTGTGCGAAGCGTTCAGCGTGCCGGTCATTCCGCACGCCGGCCAGATGCACAACTACCACCTGACGATGAGCACAATTGCCTCGCCGATGAGCGAATACTTTCCGATGTTTGACGTGGAAGTCGGCAACGAATTGTTCTATTACATCTTCGACGGCGAGCCCGTGGCCGAAAACGGCTTTGTGCAACTCGACGACAACAAGCCCGGCCTGGGTTTGACCCTGAAAACCGAGTTTCTGGATCAGTTCAACATCATCGAGTGACCATGACAGCACGCTACAAGGGCGTATTTCCGGTGGTGCCCACCACGTTTACCGATACTGGCGAACTCGATCTGCAAAGCCAGAAGCGCTGCGTTGATTTCATGATTGACGCAGGCTCCAACGGCCTGTGCATTCACGCCAACTACTCCGAACAATTCTCGTTGTCAGATGTCGAGCGCGAAACTATCACGCGCACCGTGCTGGCGCATGTGGCGGGCCGGGTGCCGGTGATCGTCACCACCTCGCACTACGCCACGTCCATCTGCGCGGCCCGCAGCCGCAACGCACAGGATATGGGCGCGGCGATGGTGATGGTGCTGCCGCCCTACCACGGCGCAACATTTCGCGTGCCCGAAGCGCAGATTTACGAATTCTTCGCCCGCGTGTCTGACGCCATCGACATCCCCATCATGATTCAGGACGCGCCCGTCAGCGGCACCATGCTGTCGCCGGCTTTCCTGGCCCGTATGGCCAAAGAGATCAAGCAGGTGTCGTATTTCAAGATGGAAACAGCCGGTGCGGCGTCCAAGCTGCGCGAGCTGATCCAGCTGGGCGGCGACGCCATCGAAGGCCCGTGGGACGGCGAAGAAGCCATCACGCTGCTGCCCGACCTGGACGCGGGCGCGACCGGCGCGATGACCGGCGGCGGCTACCCGGACGGCATCCGCCGCATCATGGACGCCTATGCCGCCGGCAAGCACGAAGAAGCCGCTGACCATTACATGCACTGGCTGCCACTCATCAACTGTGAAAACCGCCAGGGCGGCATTTTGACGGCCAAGGCGCTGATGAAGGCCGGCGGCGTCATTAGCTGCGAAGCGGGCCGCCATCCGTTTCCGGCCATGCAGCCTGAAGTGCGCAAAGGGTTGCTGGAAACCGCTCGGCGTCTGGACCCGCTGGTGCTGCGCTGGGGTAAATAAACCGCAGGGCGTAACCAACTCACTACGAATACGGTCAAGAAGCCCAAAGCGCTTGCGCAACGCCAGCGCTTTGTGGCTAGGGATTGACTAAATTCGCGGCAAAGCCAGCCATTGCCCGGCCAGATGATGCACGGCGATGCGGTGGTCAAACACCTCTTCAAGCGCGCGGTGCGTCGCTGCGTCCACGCAAGCGCCGTGGTGCGTCACGCGGCCTTTTTCCATTACCACCAGTTCATCGGCCTGCAAGGCAAAAGAGATTTCGTGCAGCACGCTGACCACCGTCTTGCCGCTGGCGACCAGCTGGCGCACCATCAGCAGCCAGTCGGTCTGGTGCGGCGGGTCGAGGTTGGCCAACGGCTCGTCCATCAACAACACCTCGGCTTCGACCGCCAGCGCACGCGCCAGCAAGACCCGCTGGCGTTCGCCGCCGGAGAGCTGGCCCAGCGCCCGGCCGCGCCAGTCCCAGGCCTGCGTCGCGCGCAAGGCACGCTCGACGGCGGCATGGTCAGCAGCGCTGGGCGGCGCCAGCCAGGCCTGGTACGGCAGGCGGCCCAGCATGGCTATGTCGTAGACCGTCAGGTCGTCCGCCGAGCTTTCGTTCTGGCCCAGCCACGACAGTTGCTGCGCCCGCTGGCGCCCGCGCATTCCGGCCATCGGCTGACCCAGCAAAGTCACGTCGCCACTGTGAGTCAGCAACCCGGCCAGCACTTTCAGCAGCGTTGATTTGCCCGCGCCGTTGGGGCCGACGATGCTGGTCCAGCGCCCGCGTGGCAACGCCAGGTCAATACTGTGCAATATCTCGTCATTTCCGAGCCTTGCGCATAGGGAGCGGGCACTGATAGCTATTGAATCCATAGCGGCATTGAATGCCGGAGCCGTCACAGCCCGTTTCCCCGGCCGGTATTTCGGTGCATCAGCCAGAGCAAATAAGTGCCGCCCAACACGGCGGTCAGCACGCCGACTGGCAGCTCTTGCGGCGCAATCAACCATCGCGCCAGGATGTCGGCGGCGCTCAACAGCACCGCGCCCATCAAACTGGCCAGGCCAATCAGCCGGCCATGCGTGGTCTTGACGACCGAGCGCACCAGGTGCGGCGCGGCCAGGCCGACAAAGGCAATCAGCCCGGTTTGCGCCACCGCCGTGCCGGTTGCCAGAGCCAGCACCGCCACCAGCGCCGCGCGCATCTGCGGCAGCGGCAGGCCCAGGCTGTGCGCGGTCGATTCGCCCAGCGCCAGGCCATCAAGCGCGTGGCTCAGCATCCAGGCGGCCAGCATCATCACGGCAAACACCGCGCCCATGATGGCGCAGGCCGTCCAGCCGACAAAAGCGGTGCTGCCCAGCATGAAAGACTGCATGGCCTGCATGATTTCGGGCGTGAGCAGCAAGATCAGCGACGTGATGGCACCCAGCACCACACCGACAATCACGCCGGCCAGCAGCAGCCGCAGCGTGTGCTGCACGCCCTTGGCCAGCAGCAAAGTCAGCAGCACGGCCAGCACGGCGCCGACAAAAGCCGCCCCCGTCAGCCCGATGCGCGCCAGCCAGTGCGTGGCCAGCGGCGACACGCCAAACAGCGCCATCGCCAGTGCCACACCCAGCGAAGCCCCCGACGCACTGCCCAGCAAATACGGGTCGGCCAGCGGGTTGCGAAACAGGCCCTGCGCCACCGCACCCGCCAGCCCCAGCAGCGCCCCGGCCAGCCACGCGCCCAGGGTGCGCGGCAGGCGGATTTCCGAGACAATCAGCAGCGCCTGCGCATCGTTTCGCATGTTCAGCACGCTGTCAAAACCGGTGCTACCCACGCTCATGCCCAGCAGCAGCAAAGCGAGTGATGCGGCCACCAAGCCGATGGCCAGCCAAAACGCCTTGCGGTGCTGGCGGGCGAAGCTCAGGCTCATCCGCCTGCAGCCCCGGCCTTGCTCGCGATGCATTCGGCCATGATGCGCGCGGCCTCGGCCATGCGCGGGCCGGGCCGGATCAGCACGTCAGACTGCTCGGGGGTGAAGACGCAAATGCGCTGCTCGCGAATCGCCTTGATGGCACCCCAGCCGGGATAGGCTTTCATGGCGTCGGCGCTGCGGCTGCTCACCATGATGAGGTCAGGGTTGGCGCGCACCACGAACTCCGGGTTGATGCGCGGAAACGGCCCCAGCGCAGCAGGAATGATATTTTTCACGCCCAGCCGGGTCAGCGTTTCGCCCATGAAGGACGACTCGCCAGCAGCGTAAGGCCCCCGGCTGACTTCAAAATAAACCCGCGTGTTGCGGGTACTGGCCGGCAGCGACTGCGCGGCCGCCGAAACACCACTGTCGATGAGGCGCCAGACACGGCCAGCGCCCGTAGCGTCAGGAATGTCAAGCAGCGCGCCCAGCTTTTTCAGCACGCGCTGTACATCGACATGGCTTTTGGGCTCCAGCGCCACGACTTTGAGGCCCAGCGACTCCAGGCGCTGGGTGGCGCGCGACGACGTGGCCAACACCACCACATCCGGCCTGAGCGCGACGATGGCCTCGATGTTCGGATCCAGCCCGCCGCCCACTGTGGGCAGGCTTTTGACACTGGCCGGGTCGTTGGAATAGCGGTCTACGCCCACCAGCCGCTGGCATGCGCCCAGCGCGCAGATGCTTTCGGTCAGCGAAGGCAGCAAGCTGACGATGCGCTGCGGGCTTTGCGCCAGCGTGACGCTGACGCCCCGGTCGTCGGTGAGTTGCAGGGCGTGGGCCGGAGCCAGTGCGGCCAGGCTGAGCAGCAGCATGAACGCTGTTGTGAAAGTTTTCAGCGCGCTGGCCCTCACCCGGCGGGAGGTGGAACAAGAAAAATTCTTCATGCCGTGCCTTTCAAAGTCAGCGGCAAACCGGCTGCCATGAAGGTCACGCGCTGGCAGGCCTGCGCCACTTGCTGGTTCAGCAACCCCAGCGCATCGACAAACGCCCGCGTTTCGCGCCCGAGCGGAATCACGCCCAGGCCAATCTCGTTGCCAACCAGCACGACCGGGCCGGCGGCGTTTTCTATTGCTCCTAAAACCATAGCTATTTGCGGCCGTGCAGCTTGCGCCAGAGCCTCATTTTGTTCATTATTTTCGGCGGGCATGAGC
Organism: Polaromonas sp. CG_9.5; assembly: GCF_035984465.1. Lineage (NCBI taxonomy): Bacteria > Pseudomonadati > Pseudomonadota > Betaproteobacteria > Burkholderiales > Comamonadaceae > Polaromonas > Polaromonas sp. CG_9.5. The sequence continues at coordinate 101,820 of NZ_JAXCHR010000003.1, read as the reverse complement.
AAATTGGTCAGCCACAGCGTCAGGCAATCCACCACGACTAGGGTTTGCGGCTGGCTATGACACGCCAGGGTTTCGCCCAGCGCCAGCGGCTCTTCAACGGTGTGCATGCCCGGCACACGCGCGGCGCGGTCAACTTGGTGGCGCGCAATGCGTTCGCGCATTTCCTCGTCCCACGGCTGGGCGGTGGCGATCATCACGGCTTGATGCGACGGCGATTGCGCCAGCCAGCTGCGCGCCAGCAATTCGGCGCGGCGCGACTTGCCGCTTTTTTGGCCACCCAAAATCAGCTCGCTGCGGGCGGCGGACAGCAACTCATCCATGTGCTGCATTCCAACCGAGGATGAACTTGTGCAGCTTTTCCACGCCATCGGTCAGCGCGGCCGGGCCGGGCTGCAGGATTTCGGACGACTTGATCTCGAACAGCTGATTGTTTTTGATGGCCGGCACGTTTTCCCATCCGGGCCGTGCGGCAACAAGTTCGGGTCGGAATTTCTTGCCGCACCAGGAGCCAAAAATAATGTCGGGCGCACGCTGCACAATCTCCAGCCCGTCGGCAATGATGCGGCCCTTGCCCATCGGCTCTTTGGCCAGTTCAGGAAAGCAGTCGTCGCCGCCGGCAATGCCGACCAACTCGGACACCCAGGCGATGCAGCTGATGTGCGGGTCGTGCCATTCCTCGAAAAACACCTTGGGGCGGCGCTTGAGTGAACGCGCCGCCTGCTCGATGGCCAGCAGCCGCTGCTGCATTTGCCCGATCAGCACCATGCCGCGCTCGACCTGCCCGACCATCGCGGCGAGCTGGTACATCATCGAGAAAATCTCGGCCACGCTGCGCTGGTTGAAGATGGTGACCTGGATGCCATGGCGAATCAGCTGCGCGGCAATGTCGGCCTGCAGGTCTGAAAAGCCGATGACACAGTCGGGCTTCAAATCAACAATCTTGTCGATCTTGGCGCTCAGGTAGGCGCTGACCTTGGGCTTTTCGTCTCTGGCGCGCGGCGGACGCACGGTGTAGCCCGAGATGCCGACGATGCGGCGCTCTTCGCCCAGCAGATACAGCCATTCGGTGGGCTCTTCGGTCAGGCAGACGATGCGCTGCGGGCCGTAGGCCGAGGTGTCTTTGCTGGCGGCCCATTTGCGCCAGTCGCTTGCGGTGTCAGTCATGGTCGTCCTTCAAAAACAGGCGCGCCGCCGCAGCCGGGCTGGACGTAAACCAGGCATGAAAATAACTCGCCTTGACCGCGCCCGTCGGACCCGAGACATACAGCGCCTCGCCTTCACCGCGCAAGGTGCGCCCCGGCGCGGCCTGGGTGCGGCGGGCAGCGGGCAGCGGCGTGGCGCAGGTGGAATAGTGAAAGGTGTGACCGCGCAAGGTACCGCCCGGCATGTACAGCTGCTGCGGCCCCAGTGCAGCGAGCCGCTTTTGCATCGTCACGCGGCCGGGCAGGACGCCCCACATCGGCTGGCTGACGCCGTCGGTGTCGATGATTTCATCAAACAAGGCCATCATGCCGCCGCACTCGGCCCAGACCGGCTTGCCGGCCTGAACGTGCGCGGTGATGCTGCTTTTCATGGTGCTGTTGGCGCTGAGCATTTGGCCATGCAGTTCGGGGTAACCGCCGGGCAACCAGAGCGCGTCGCAGTCCGGCAGTGCATCATCTGCCAGCGGTGAAAAATACACCAGTTCGGCACCCATCTCCTGCAGGCAGTCGATGTTGGCGGCATACAAAAAGCAAAAGGCTGCATCGCGGGCGACGGCAATCGTGTGGCCCTGCAATGCGCCGGCGGGAAAGTCCTGCGCTGGCGCATCACGGCCCTGAAAGTCAACCGCCCAGGCTTGCAGGTCGTCGCCCGACATCTGCCCGAGTCGCGTAGCCGCCAGCGCATCGGCCGCTGCATCCAGCCGCTGAAGTGCATCGCCCAGTTCATGGTCCATCACCAGGCCCAGATGCCGCTCGGGCAGCGTCAAGGCTTCATTGCGCATCAGGGCGCCCAGCCATTGGGCCGGGTCGCGCAGGCTGTCTTCCAGCATCACGGCATGGCCGGGGGACGCCACCCGGTTGGCCAGCACGCCAGCAAAGCTCAAGCCTTCGCGGTAATGCTGCAAGCCCCAGGCCAGCGCGCCAAAGGTTCCGGCCATCGCGCTGGCATCAATCACCGCGACGACCTTCAAACCAAAGCGCTGCGCCAGATCAGCGGCGCTGGGCTGGCCGTCAAACAGCCCCATCACGCCTTCGACAATGATGAGGTCAGCGTCTTGCGCGGCAGCGTGCAGACGTTGCGCGCAGTCGGCCTCGCCGGTCATCCACAAATCGAGCTGATGGACTGGCGCGCCGCTGGCCAGCGTCAGCCAGTACGGGTCCAGAAAATCCGGGCCGCACTTGAAAACGCGCACCTGGCGGCCCTGCCGCGCATGCAGCCGGGCGAGCGCGCAGGCCACCGTGGTCTTGCCCTGGCCGGAAGCCGGGGCGGCGATGAGGATGGCGGGGCAGCGGGCCATGCTTATTTCGGTGCCCACTTCACGCCGGCATAGAACGTGCGACCGGCGGTGCCATAAGTACGCGCCACTTCGTATTTTTTGTCGGCCAGGTTGTCAATGCGCGCCAAGAGCGTCCAGTCTTTGGAAATCGGCGTGCTGGCGCTCAGGTTCACCAAGCTGTAGCCGCTCAGGACGCGGGTATTGGCCGCATCGTCAAAGCGCTTGCCCGAAAACTGCGCTTCGGCGCCCAGCTGCCAGTTGGCGACGCGGGTGTCGGCGCTCAGGGTGGCGTGCTCTTTGGCGCGGCGGGCCAACGATTTCCCGGTGGCAAGGTCGCGCGGGTTTTGCACATCCAGCGAAGCCGCCAGGTTGACGCCGTTCATGGCATGCGCGGCCGACAGCGTGGCGCCCGAATACTCGGCACGCGCCGTGTTGGAATAGCAGCCAAATGTCGAGATGCAGCCGCCCGCACCGGCAAAGGTGATCAGGTTGTCCACCTTGTTGCGATACGCCACCAGCCCCGCGCTGCTGGCACCCTGCGCCCAGCGCAGGCCGAGTTCGACGTTGCGGCTTTTTTCAGGCACCAGCGTGGCCACGCCGTATTGACTGAACCGCTGGTAGAGCGTCGGCGCACGAAATGCCGTTCCGGCTGAGGCGGTTGCTCGCCAGGCGGGCGTAAAGGCGTAGGCGTAGGCAGCGCTGCCGGTGGTCTTGCCACCAAATTCGCTGTCTTTGTCATGGCGAACATTGAGCTGGACGGTGTGTGCCTGATGGCTGAAGCCATAGCCCAGCGCCAGCGCGTTTTGCGAGCGGCCCTGGTCAATGGGGGCGTTTTTCAGGTGGTCTTCCTTGCGTTCCAAGGCTGCGGTCAGCAGATGCTCGCCCAAACGCACTTCGTTCAGGAGCGTGTAGCCGCGCAGGCGCGTCTCGGTCAGGTAAGGTGAAGGGGTGGTTTCATAGCGGTCTGTGGATTCAGTCACTGACAGCCGGGTGCTCCAGGCTTCGGTCCACTGCGCTTGCCAGTTCAGGCCCAGCGTTTGGAGCTTGTGCAGATTGCGGTCGTCCGCGCGCAGGCTGTTGTCATAGCCCGAATTGCCGTCACTCGACAGATAGGTCGCTTCAAGGCGCTGCGCCTTGTTGATCTGAAAGCCCAGCCGGAGGTTGGCTGACTGGTTGCGGTAGCCGTCCTTGTCGGGATTTTGCCCGGCAATGGGACGCGCGTTGAAGCCATCGCTTTTTTCATGCGCCAGACCCAGCGCGTAGTCAAAAGCCCCGCTGGCACCGCTGAAACCGGCCTCCAGCTTGCGCGTGTTGTAAGTACCCACGCCGACACCGGCATAGGGGGAAAAGCCGGTTTCGCCGCGCCTGGTGAAGAACTGGATCACGCCGCCCAGCGCGTCCGAGCCGTAAACAGCAGCGGCCGGGCCACGCAGCACTTCGATGCGGTCAATCAGCGCCAGCGGAATGGCCTCCCAGGCCGCGCCGCCGGTCGCCTGGGAATCGATCCGCACGCCGTCAATGTAAACAGCGGTAAACCGTGATTCAGCGCCGCGCAAGAACACGCTGGTCGTGGCACCAGGGCCGCCGTTGCGTGTAATTTCAATGCCGGGCAGGCGCTTGAGCACATCGGCCACGCCCACCGCGCCGCTGCGTTCGATTTGCGCGCGGTCAATGATGCTTACGTCGGCCACCACATCGCTCAGCGGCTGCGCCACGCGCGTGGCCGTCACGACGGTTTCTGCGAGTTGAGGAGTGGCCTGCGTTTGGGCAAAAGACGGAAATGCAGCAGCCAAGGCCAAAGGCAGCACGGCCAGGCGTGCGCTAAAAAAACAAGTTTTCATGAATCGAACCAGCGACAAAATGCCGTCACCAGCGTCCCCGCCAGTGCATGAGCGTTACGAAGGCGCATGCCTTTTTACAAAACATGCGCCTTCACGTTGTTGGCCGGTATCCGGGCTGGCGGAACTGCTTTCATCGCCTTCCCGAGCACGTGTTCAAAACGCTCAGTGGCTCATGATGAAAACTGACTGCAGCCCCTATTTTTCAGGGTGCTGCAGTCGTCCGTTTACCGTTGCGGGGGCAGCGCAGGTTAGAGGTCAAAGCGCTTGGCAAACCGGTTTGATCCGGCGCGCATGGCGTTGACTTCCCCCTGCTTCCCGTTGAACTGCAGCCTGTGAACCACGCCGCGAGCACCAACAGGCGAGATTCTACGCGGCAAAATGCTGCAAACCCTACAATCGGAAGTTCCATGCCGAACCCAAACCAAGTTACCCAAATCGACCAAATTACCGAGCGCGTAGAGCAGCTTTTGCTGCGCTACGAAAAATTGCTGCGCAGCAACGCGCAGTTAGGCCAACAAGTCAGCGCACTGACACAGGAGCGTGACTCGCTGAAGTCGCGGCTAAGTGCTTCACGCGCCCGCGTGGACGCCCTGGTCAAACGCCTGCCCGAGAGCGCCGAACCTCTTGTCAATACCCCCCTGGACCCTGCGCGATGAAACAGCTGGAAGTACAAATCATGGGGCATAACTACCTGCTGAGCTGCCCTGAAAACAGTGAACCCCAACTGTTTGAAGCCGTCAAAAAGGTCGACATTGCCATGTGCAAAATTCGCGATGCAGGAAAAGTCAAGGCGCGCGACCGCATTACCGTGCTGGCAGCGCTCAATCTTGCCTTTCAACTGCTTGAGCCAGCGCCAGTGGCGGACGTGCCCGATGCGGCGCTGCAAGCCTTGCTGCAGCGGCTGGACACCGCGCTGGCCGCTGAAAGCCCGAAGCCGTAATGTTTCCAGCTTTTGGCTTTAACCAAGGGCTGTAAAGCCTACAATTAAGCGGTCTGCGATGCGCACCGGGCTTTATATTTCCTTGAACCAATGCTCCACGAGCACGGGCTTGGTAAATTGTCAGGCTGGCGTGATCGTCTCGCGTCAGACGAACCCGAAGCCTGACTGCCCTCGCCCACCTGAACCCCGGTTCAGGATGACGGTCCGGTGGCATTCGCAGACACCTTTTATGCCTCCCGCTTGAAGCCGCTCACCGTTTTGGTTAAAACGCGCCGGGCACTTCAACGCCTGAACGACACGCGCCATGATTCTCGGACCCCTGCTGATTGTTGAGCTTGCTACGCTCGGTGTGTGTACCGGCTTTCTGGCCGGTCTGCTGGGCATCGGGGGCGGCATGCTGATGGTGCCGTTCATCACCATCATTCTGGCCAATTACGGTGTCTCTGCCGACCTGGCCGTGAAGATGGCCATTGCCACCTCCATGGCGACCATCATTTTCACCTCGCTGTCCAGCGTTCGCGCGCACCATCGACGCGGCGCTGTCCGGTGGGACATCGTCAAGCGGTTGTCTCCCGGCATCGTGCTGGGCAGCATCGTCGGCAGCCTAGGCGTTTTTTCACTGCTCAAGGGCTCTTATCTGGCCATTTTCTTTGGCTTGTTTGTGAGCTTTTCCGCCACGCAGATGTTCCTCGATAAAAAACCCAAACCAACGCGCCAGATGCCCGGTACTGCAGGACAACTGGCGGCGGGCGGTTTTATTGGTTTTCTGTCTGGCCTGGTGGGTGCGGGCGGCGGTTTTATCAGCGTGCCCTTCATGACCTGGTGCAACGTCAAAATTCACAACGCCGTCGCCACCTCTGCCGCCCTGGGTTTTCCGATTGCTTTAGCCAATGTCTTGGGCTACGTCATCAGCGGACAAACGGTGCAAAACCTGCCGGAAAATTCTTTTGGCTACATCTGGCTGCCGGCACTGGGCGTGATTGCGGTGTGCAGTTTTCTGACGGCACCGCTGGGTGCCAAGGCCGCGCACAGCATTCCGGTCGGCAAGCTCAAGCGCGTATTTGCCAGCATTTTGTATGTGCTGGCGGCCTACATGCTCTACAAAGGCTTGAGCAGCCTGGCTTGAGCCTGACTGACGCCGGTTAACGCTTACGGGCTCAGGCGACGAGCGGCGACGCCATCACCACCATGCCGTCTTCGTCGGCATAGAGCCAGTCCCCTGGCCGAACCCACACGCCCTGAACCTGCACAGGGATATCGCGCTGGCCTTCATGGCGTTTCTCGGTAGGTAACGGCATGGCCGCCAGTGCGCGTAGGCCGATGCTGCACTGCGCGAGTTCAATCACGTCGCGCACGCAGCCGTCCACCACCACGCCGGCCCAGCCGTTTCTGGCCGCTGCAGCGCCCAGGTTGCCGCCGACCAGCGCGCGGCGCAGCGAGGCGCCGCCATCGACGACCAGCACCCGGCCCTCGCCGGGCGAATCCACCGCAGCCTTGACCAGCGAATTGTCTTCAAAGCATTTCACTGTTGACACGGGCCCGCTGAACCGGGCCATGCCGCCGAAATTTTTGAACACGGGCGGCAGCACCCGGAACTGGCCCGAAGAGTCGTTTTTATGAACATCGCAAAGATCGCAGGTTGCGAACGCAACAGAAGGGGCAAGGGTCATTTCGGGTTCGCTTTCAGCAAAAGAGTGAAGGATTTTTCGGGTAGTTGCGCCGCTGCATAAGGCTCAGCGCGACACGCAAACAGTGATTTTTTGATTTTCAGGGCTAAATCTTCTGAATGAGGCTGGAAATAAAGTGTTTTTCCGCTTTCAAACCGGATTTTCTTTAGTAGCATGCGTTAAGCCCCGGGGAAGTGGTTCTTCGGGTAGCGATCTGTCAACTGTCTAGAAGGAATCCATCATGGCAACTGCCCCCAAAGCACCAGCAAAAAAAGCGGCCCCTGAAAAAACTGTCGCTGCAAAAAAAGTAGCACCTGCCAAAAAAGCCAGCCCTGCCAAGGACGCTGCAGCAGACACCAAAGCGGCCGTGCCAGCCAAGAAGCGCACACCGAACCCAGCGTTCATGAAAGCGCTGACATTGAGCCCCGAGTTGTCGGCTGTGGTCGGCGACAAGCCTTTGCCACGCACTGAAATCGTCAGCAAGCTGTGGGTCTACATCAAGGCCAACAATCTGCAAGACCAGGCCAACAAGCGCATGATCAATGCAGACGCAAAACTGCTGGCTGTTTTCGGCAAGCCCCAAGTATCCATGTTCGAGATGGCTGGCCTGATCGGCAAGCACGTCAAATAAACGGCACTTTTCTGTCCGTCAAAAAGCCGCTGTTCAGCGGCTTTTTTTATGGCTGTCTGCAAATCAGCGTTCGGCTTGAATGGGGATGCGCAAGCGGCTGCAGTTTGATCGACGAGGAAAGCGTTCTGCCGCGCTACTTATTTAATAGCTGTAAGCGCTTTCTGCTATTGCGCAAGAGGCCTGTCTTATCACTAATCAACAATTTTCACGCATCCTTCAGGCATCCACGCTGCCCGTGACGGGCCGCACGATGCGGGTGATGTGGCGAAAACACACCCACAAGGCCAGTAGAGCAAATCGAGCAGCCTGGACTCACCTTCCAGCCCCGTGACCGGACCGGTGTTGTGATGCACAAGCCTTTTCCCCAACCCTGTTAGCGTGGGCGCAGGCAGGCAACCTTGCCCGTTCAGCCCCGGCTGCGCATGATGTCCGGCGTACTGACCTTCACATCGCCGCACTGGGCGCGCTGGCGCAAGGCATGCTCCATGACGACAAGCGCCAGCATGGCTTCGGCAATCGGCGTGGCGCGAATGCCGACGCAGGGGTCGTGACGGCCCTTGGTCACCACCTCGGCCGGGTTGCCGTCGGTATCGATCGACTGGCGCGGCGTGATGATGGAACTGGTCGGCTTGATGGCAATCGTCACCTCCAGGTCCTGCCCGGTGCTGATGCCGCCCAGCACGCCGCCGGCATTGTTCGAGAGGAAGCCTTCGGGCGTCAACGAATCACCATGCGTCGTGCCGCGCTGCGTGACCGCGCCAAACCCCGCGCCAATCTCCACACCCTTGACCGCATTGATGCCCATCATGGCAAAGGCAATGTCGGCATCGAGCTTGTCAAACAGCGGCTCGCCCAGGCCGACCGGCACGCCAGAGGCCACCACGCGAATGCGCGCGCCGCACGAATCGCCGGCCTTGCGCAGCGCGTCCATGTAGTTTTCAAGGTGGGACACGTCGGCGCTGGGGGCAAAAAACGGGTTGTTCGGCACATGCTCCCAGGACTCAAACGGAATCACCGCCTCGCCGATTTGCGCCATGCAGCCGCGAAAGGTGGTGCCGTACTGTTCAAGCAGCCATTTCTTGGCCACCGCGCCCGCCGCCACCATCGGCGCTGTCAGCCGGGCCGACGAACGGCCACCGCCGCGCGGGTCGCGCAGGCCGTATTTGTGCAAGTAGGTGTAGTCGGCATGGCCGGGCCGAAAGGTGTCCAGGATGTTGCCGTAGTCCTTGCTGCGCTGATCGGTGTTTTTGATCAACAGGCAGATCGGCGTGCCGGTGGTCTTGCCCTGGTACACGCCCGACAGGATTTCGACCGTATCGGGCTCGTTGCGCTGGGTGACGTGGCGACTGGTGCCGGGCCGGCGCCGGTCCAGGTCGTCCTGAATGTCCGCCTCAGTCAGCGACATGCCCGGCGGGCAGCCGTCAATGATGCAGCCAATAGCCGGGCCGTGGGATTCACCAAAGTTGGTGACTGCGAATAGGGTTCCAAAGGTATTTCCACTCATGGCGCGGATTATCCCAGACGGTTTTGCCGGCTTTCAAACCTATTGCCAGAAAGCTTTCGGACATCGCGCTATTTGGTGTGCAAAGCCGTTTTTCTGCGGGGCACAATCGGGTTTGGCAGAGCTGGTTCTACGGGGGCTGGTGTTCGTTGCCGCTACAGGATTTCAATGAACGAAAAAATCACGCTGATACTGGCCCAGATGGCGGCGCTTGAAAATGATTTGCGCACTGCCGTGCACGAACAGGAAAGCAAAATGTTCTTTCAGATCAAAGGCAAACGCGTGGAGTTTGAAAGCTCGGTCAAGGCAGCGCACCGCAAGCTCAAAAAGAATTTCTTTCGCTGGCTGGTCACCGACCGCCCCCAGAACCTGATCACCGGCCCCATCATTTACGCCATGATTTTTCCGCTGATGATGCTGGACATCTGCGTCAGTTTTTACCAGTGGGTTTGCTTCCCCATTTACGGCATTACCCGGGTGCGACGTGCCGACTACATCGTGTTTGACCGCAGGCACTTGGGCTATCTCAATTTCATCGAGAAATTTCACTGCACTTACTGCGAATACGGCAATGGGCTGATGAGTTACATGGCCGAGATTCTGGCGCGCACCGAGGAATACTTTTGCCCCATCAAGCACGCACACAAGATTCTGGGCACCCACACACGCTACAACCGATTTCTGGACTATGGCGACGCTGCCGACTATGAAGCCAAGCTGGAAGAATATCGGGTGGCACTGGGCAAGGTCAAATAAGCCCCACAAGACTCAAACCGCGCGAACCCGCCATGCGGCGCAGCCAGCGTGACGGGCCGCATTTCAGCCCAACCAGCCCAAAGCATCAGTCACGATCCGCATCGCTTTCGGCAGGCCAGTCGCGGATGTAGGCCTTGAGCATCTTGTTTTCAAAATTCTGGCTGTCCACCACGGCCTTGGCCACGTCGTAGAAGCTGATCACGCCCATCAGCATGCGCTGGCTCATTACCGGCATGTAGCGGGCGTGGCGCTCCAGCATCATGCGGCGCACCTCGTCGATTTCGGTGTCGGGCGTGCAGGTCATCGGATGGTCGTCCATCGCCTTGCGCACCAGCGTGCGGCCAATTTCGCCGCCATTGTTGACGATGCAGACAATCACCTCGCGAAAGGTCAGCATGCCGACCAGGTCGCCATGCTCCATGACCACCAGCGAGCCGATGTCTTTTTCGGCCATGATGTCCGCCGCCTTGGCCAGCGGCTCGTCGGGCTGGACGGTGTACAGCGTGTTGCCTTTGACCCGCAGGATGTCTGCTACCTTCATCGTTTTTCCTAGGTGGTTCTGGCAGCAGCGCCTGCCAGCGTGTGTTTCAGGGTCACCGCCGTGACGCGGTGCGGGTATTCAAGGTAAAAATCGGCTTTCAATATAGCCCACAATGCTTTCACCAATATAACGATTATCACGACGTTATCGGACCGTAAATCTGCCCCTTATCGGGCGCTTTGGGCCCCTGCCCCGGATGCGGCGGGAAGCACTTGAAAAATCAGCTTTTTTTGCACTGGAGACTTCATTCATGCCCGGTTATTCAGACCCCGGTTTCGACACGCTGGCGCTGCACGCAGGCGCAGCCCCCGACCCCACCACCGGCGCGCGCGCCGTGCCGATTCACCTGACCACGTCGTTCGTGTTCGAGTCCAGCGACCATGCCGCCAGCCTGTTCAATTTGGAGCGCGCCGGCCATGTCTATTCGCGCATCAGCAACCCGACCAACGCGGTGCTGGAAGAGCGCATTGCCGCACTCGAAGGCGGCATTGGCGCCATTGCCACGGCCAGCGGCCAAGCGGCGTTGCACCTGAGCATTGCCACGCTGATGGGTGCCGGCTCGCACATCGTCGCCAGCACGGCGCTGTACGGCGGCAGCCAAAACCTGCTGCATTACACGATGCGCCGCTTCGGCATCGACACCACCTTCGTCAAGCCCGGCGACATCGACGGCTGGCGCGCGGCGGTACGGCCCACTACCAAACTGTTTTTTGGCGAAACCGTCGGCAATCCGGGACTTGAAGTGCTGGACATCGGCGCAGTGGCCGCCATTGCCCATGAAGCGCAGGTGCCGCTGCTGGTCGATTCAACGCTGACCTCGCCCTGGCTGATCAAGCCGTTTGACCACGGCGCGGATCTGGTCTACCACTCGGCCACCAAATTCCTGAGCGGCCACGGCACGGTGATTGGCGGGCTGGTGGTCGATGGCGGCAGTTTCGACTGGGACCGGTCTAGCAAATTCGCCGAACTGACCCAGGCTTATGACGGCTTTCACAACATGGTGTTCAGCGAGGAAAGCACCGTCGGCGCTTTTTTGCTGCGCGCCCGCCGCGAAGGCCTGCGCGACTTTGGCGCCTGCATGAGCCCGCACACCGCCTGGCTGATATTGCAAGGCATTGAAACCCTGCCGCTGCGCATGGCGCGCCACATGAGCAACACCGAAAAGGTAGTTGGATTTTTGGCAAGCCATCCGTTTGTGTCGCGCGTTGGCCATCCGCTGCTCGAATCGCACCCGAGTCATGCGCTGGCGCAAAAACTGTTGCCGCGCGGCGCGGGGTCGGTGTTCAGCTTTGACCTCAAAGGCAGCCGCGAACAAGGCAAGGCGTTTGTGGAAAGCCTCAAGGTCTTCAGCCATCTGGCCAACGTCGGCGACTGCCGCAGCTTGGTGATTCACCCGGCCAGCACCACGCATTTCCGCATGAGCGATGAGGCGTTGGCAGGCGCGGGCATCACGCAGGGAACGATTCGCCTGTCCATCGGCCTGGAAGACCCGGACGACCTGATCGACGACCTCAAACGCGCCCTGAAAGTGGCCGAGAAAGCGGGGGTTTGAGCATGGAACTCCTCGTCAATGGCACAAAAACTTATGGCTACACCGGCGGCAAACCCTTCGATGCTGCGCAGCCCACGGTGGTTTTCATTCACGGCGTGCTGAACGACCACAGCGTCTGGATTTTGCAAAGCCGCTACCTGGCGCACCACGGCTGGAACGTGCTAGCCGTCGATTTGCCCGGCCACTGCCGCAGCGCAGGCGACGCGCCCTCTTCCGTCGAGGAAGCGGCCCAATTCATCGCCGCATTGCTCGATGCAGCCGGCGTAGAACGCGCCGCGCTGGTCGGCCACAGTTGGGGTTCACTGATTGCGCTGGAAGCGGCGTCCCGGCTGAAAGACCGAATCAGCCACCTGGTGCTGGTCGGCACCGCGTTTCCGATGAAAGTGTCGCCCGCACTGCTGGAATCGTCGCTCAACGAGCCGATGAAGGCGCTGGCACTGGTCAACGTGTTCTCGCGCAGCACGCTGGCACCGCCGCCGTCGGCACTGGGGCCAGGCACCTGGGTGTATGGCGCGAGCATGGCGCTGGGCCGCCGCGTGCTGGCCAGCAACCGGCAGGTCAACGTGTTCCACCGGGGTTTCAAGGCCTGCGACAGTTATGCCAACGGCGAGGCCGCAATTCAGGCCATCACCTGCCCGGTGCTGTTTTTGCTCGGAGAACAAGACCAGATGACGCAACCCAAAGCCGCGCAGGGGCTGGTCAAAGCGGCCCGTGCGTCGGGCAAGTCGGTTCAAGTCACCAACCTGCCAGTCGGCCATAACCAGATGACCGAAGCGCCGGATGCGACGCTGTTTGCGATTCGGGATTTTTTGAGGTGACCGATACGGTTTGAACGGCTTTATTTGCTATTAATTAAATAGCTGCTTGCGCAGGTGCAGCATGCGCAAGCGGCACTTTTTATTAAAAAGTGTCCTGCAAATGATGAAAAAATGCTTTGGCGGGCATATACACCGCCAAGGCACAGTTCAGATGCCCGCGCAGGCGCCTCAAGCCTTGATCCAGTGTTGGGGCGCGCTTTGCAAGCCGTGCAGCAAATTCTTCGTGACGGGCGCGAGCGGCATGGCCTGCAAGCTGCCGTTTTCCAGCGATTCCAGCAGGCGCGACAAGGTATGCGCCTGCGGCGTGAGCGGGCCAAAAAACCGCGTGCCTTGTCTATCGGCCATCAGCAGCGTCGGGAACGTTTCCACCTCCATGTCGCCGACCAGTTCGGCTTGGTCTTCAATGTCGAGCCAGACAAACCTGAAAGCCGGAAAGCGCTTAGCCATTTGCGCAAAAACGGCTTCGTAATCGCGGCAAAGGCCGCACCACTCGGCGCACAGGCAGATCACCCAGACCACAGCATCAGGTGCATCGGGCAAGGAAACTTCAGGAACAGAGGAACGGGACATGCAAAAGACCAAGGTTAAAAGCGGTAAAGACAGGGTGGTTTTCCAGACGCATTGCCCAGCGTTGGGCAGTCAGAAAAACTAGCAATATGACTCATTTTTTATAGCGCATCGCGCAGGTTCAGCAAGGGCCAGCCGGCTTTTTCCCATAATTTATTGACTGACGGAGCGCGGTCCAGCAGCAACTGCTGCATCAGCGGTGCCAGCAAGGTGACATCCGGGTCAACCAGCAGCAGGTAACGCGACGCTGAATCGCCTTCGTCATCATTGAGTTGGCCCACCCAGTCCAGGTCCACCAGCGTTTCCAGCACCGGCTCCAGCTGCAGCATGTCAACTTCCAGCAGGTCGGCCAGTTGCTCGGCGTTCACGCCCATGCGTGGGGTAGTGCGCGCCTTGTCCAGGTGCTGAAGCATTTCAATCGCCAGCTGAAAATTCCAGCCGTGGGCACTGCCGCGCCGCGACACGCCTGCCAGCAGGCTGGGCAAATACGCAGTAATCACGGCGCCCATCAGCACAATCACCCACGACACATAAATCCAGACCAGCAAAATAGGCAAGGCGGCAAAAGCGCCGTACACCATGGAATACGTTGGCACGGCACTCAGGTAAACGCTGAGTATTTTCTTGCCGATTTCAATGCCCGAGGCCACAAACAGCCCCCCGGCAAAAGCATGCGCCCATTTCACATAGGTGTTGGGCACATAACGGTAAAGCGCCGCCATGCCGCTGACCACCAGAAAAAACTGCGCCATATCCAGCACGAAACGCAAGCTGATCGGCAGCGCGCCCACCAGCCCGCTGGATGCCGACACGACATAAGACGTGACCGCCAGGCTGGCCGCCAGCACCAGCGGCCCGAGCGTGATGGCCGCCCAGTAGATCAGCACGCGCTGCGCCAGCGGCCGGGGTTTGCGCACGCGCCAGATGCTGTTCAGCGTGCGGTCAATCGTCAAAATCAGCGCAATTGCCGTGACCAGCAGCACCGCCAGACCGGCACCGCCGAGCTTGCTGGCCTGGCCGCTGAACTGCGTCAGGTAGCCCAGCACCTGGCGCGCGATGTTGTCGGGAATCAGGCTTTTGACCAGCCAGGCTTGCAGCGCTTCCTGCAACGTGGAGAACATCGGGAAGGCGGTAAAAACGGCCAGCGCCACGGTAAAAAAAGGCACCAAGGCAATCGAGGTGGTAAAGGTCAGGCTGCTGGCTGTCAGCCCCATGTGGTCTTCGCGGAAACGCTGGCGCAGGGTGATGGCGGTGTCGCGCCACGGAAAATGCGAGAGATCGACCAGCAAGGCCTCCAGTGAGGGCGGAAATTTCATCCCCGGTATCATGCCATCGACATGAACAAAGCAAACCAAATTGAAATGACGCGCCTGCTGGCCCTGGGCAGCCTGATCGGGCTGATTGTGCTGGGCCTGGCCTGGGAAATGTGGCTGGCGCCGATACGTCCGGGCGGCTCGTTGCTGGCACTCAAAGTGCTGCCGCTGTGCATTCCGCTGGCCGGTATCTGGAAAAACCGCATGTACACCTACCGCTGGGTCAGTTTGATGGTGTGGCTGTATTTCACCGAAGGTGTGGTGCGCGCCTGGAGCGACCGCGCGCCGGGCAACTATCTGGCCATGGTGGAAGTGCTGCTGTGCCTGCTGCTTTTCATTGCCTGCGCGCTGCATGTGCGCGTGCGTTTCAAGAACCTTCCTGACGCTATTGCCAACCCAGCCACTGCCGGCTCTACCGCACCATGACCGCTACCCCTGAGTTTCTCGACACCCTGCGCCAGATCACCGGCGCAGCCTATGTGCTGTGCGACGGCGACCTGTCCGCCTACACCCAGGACTGGCGCAAGCGCGCACAAGGCGTTGCGCTGGCTGTGGTACGCCCGGCCAGCGTGGGCGAAGTGGCCGCCATCGTCAAGGCCTGCGCTGCTGCGGGCGTCAGCCTGGTGCCGCAAGGCGGCAACACTGGCCTGGCCGTCGGCTCGGTACCTGACGAATCGGGCACGCAGGTGGTGCTGAGCCTGCAGCGCATGAACGCGGTGCGCGCCATTGACGGCGACAACCTGACCATGACGGTCGAGGCCGGTTGCATTTTGCAAAGTCTGCAAGACGCCGCAGAAAAAGCCGGTTTCCTGTTTCCCCTGAGCCTGGCCGCCGAGGGCAGCTGCACCATTGGCGGCAACCTGGCGACCAATGCCGGCGGCACGCAAGTGGTGCGCTACGGCAATGCGCGCGATTTGTGCCTGGGGCTCGAAGTCGTCACCGCGCAAGGCGACATCTGGCACGGCCTGTCGGGTCTGCGCAAGGACAATACCGGCTACGACCTGACAGACTTGTTTATCGGCAGCGAAGGCACGCTGGGCATCATCACCGCCGCCACGCTCAAGCTGTATCCACAACCTGCCGCACGGCTGACGGCGTGGGCGGCGGTGCCGTCGATGGAAGCAGCCGTCACGCTGCTCGGTCTGGCGCACCAGCACTTGGGCGCGGGCCTGACCGGCTTTGAAGTGATGGGCCAGTTTGCGCTGAGCCTGGTGGACAAGCACTTCCCGCAGTTGCGGGTGCCCTTTGTGGAAGCGCAGGCCGCCAGCGCCGGGCCGCCCCAAGCCAGGCCAGCCCCCTCGGGGGGCAGCGAACCACACGCAGTGGGGAGCGTGGGGGTTGCTTATTGCGTGCTGCTTGAAAACTCCGACCATGAATCCGAAGCCCATGCGCGTTCGCAGTTCGAGCGTCTGCTGGAAACTGCGTTTGAAAACGGCTGCGTAAGCGACGCCGTGGTGGCCGAAAGCATTGCGCAGGCGCACCAACTCTGGCACATCCGCGAAAGCATTCCGCTGGCGCAGGCCGAGGAAGGCCTGAACATCAAGCACGATATTTCCATTGCCGTGTCGCGCATTCCCGAATTTGTAAGAACCACCGACGCGCTGCTGCAGCAAAACATTGCCGGCGTGCGGCTGGTCAACTTCGGCCATCTGGGCGACGGCAACCTGCACTACAACGTGCAAGCGCCCGAAGGCGGCGACGCCAAAGCTTTCCTGCGCGACCGCGAAGACGAAGTCAACACGCTGGTGTATGACTCGGTGGCACGTTTTGAGGGCTCGATTTCTGCCGAACACGGCGTGGGCAGCCTGAAAACCGACAAGCTGCCGGTTTACAAGTCGCCCGTCGCGCTGTCGATGATGCGCGCCATCAAGCTCGGCCTGGACCCGCAGAACATCATGAATCCGGGGCGAATCGTCAAGCTTTAAGGTGCTAGGGCGACGGGTATAATGGGAGCTTTTTTCTTGATTTCCCTCTCCCCCATGACCCGCCCCATACGCTCCCAATACGAAGACCTCATGCGACTGGTGGACACGCAAGGCGTCCACAAGGCCGACCGCACCGGCACCGGCACCAAAAGCGTGTTTGGCCACCAGATGCGCTTTGACTTGAACGAAGGCTTTCCGCTGGTCACGACCAAAAAAGTCCACGTCAAATCGATCATTCAGGAACTGCTGTGGTTCCTGACCGGCTCCAGCAACAATAACTGGTTGACTGAGCGCGGCGTGACGATCTGGAACGAATGGGCGCGCGAAGACGGCGATTTGGGGCCGGTTTATGGCGTGCAGTGGCGAAGCTGGCCGACGCCAGACGGCGGCCACATCGACCAGATTGCCGAAGTCATCAAGACGCTCAAGTCCAACCCCGACTCGCGCCGCATCATCGTCAGCGCCTGGAACGTGGCAGAGCTGGACAAAATGGCGTTGATGCCCTGCCATGCACTGTTCCAGTTCTACGTCGCGCCCGCCCTGGACGCCGGCGGCAAAGGCCGGCTCAGCTGCCAGCTGTACCAGCGCAGCGCCGACATTTTTTTGGGCGTGCCATTCAACATCGCCAGCTACGCGCTGCTCACGCACATGGTGGCGCATCAGTGCGACCTGGAGGTCGGTGATTTCATCTGGACTGGCGGAGACTGCCATATTTACAGCAACCACGCCGAGCAAGTGGCGCTGCAACTGAGCCGCGCGCCGTTGGCCTATCCGACGCTGAACATCAAGCGCAAGCCTGATTCAATCTTCGACTACCAGTTTGAAGATTTTGAATTTTTGGACTACCAGCATCACCCGGCCATCAAGGCACCGGTGGCGGTTTGATGGCCGCGCCGCAAACGCCGATGCCCCGCATCAGCCTGATTTACGCCCGTGCCGCCAATGGCGTGATCGGCCAGAACAACGCCATGCCCTGGCACTTGCCCGAAGACCTGGCGCATTTCAAGCGGCTGACGCAGGGCTGGCCGGTCATCATGGGCCGCAAGACCTGGGATTCATTGCCGCCCCGCTTTCGTCCCCTGCCCGGCCGCACCAATATCGTCATCACGCGGCAGCCGGACTGGAAACAAGCCGGCGCGCTGACCGCTGCCAGCCTGGACGCAGCGCTGAAGCTTTGCCAGCAGTCCGAACAAGTCTGGGTGATTGGCGGCGCGCAAATCTACGCCCATGCCGAGCCGCTGGCCCACTGCATTGAGGTGACTGAAATCGCCCAGGACTTTGAAGGCGATGCGTTTGCGCCGCCATTGAGCGACGCCTGGCAGGAAACAGCGCGTGAAGCGCATGTGTCAAAAAACGGTCTGACTTTCAGCTTCGTCACGTTTGAAAAGGCCGGCGCATGAACATCCAGGATTTTTTTGGCATCGAACTGCCCATTGTTCAAGCGCCTATGGCGGGCGTACAAGGCAGCGCGCTGGCGATTGCCGTGTCGAACGCCGGTGGCCTGGGTTCACTGCCCTGCGCCATGCTGACGCTTGACGCTCTTCGCGCAGAACTGGAAACCATCACGGCGCAGACCCGCCGGCCTTACAACGTCAATTTTTTCTGCCACACGCCCACCGCGCCCGACGCGGCCCGCGAGGCCAAATGGCGCGCATCCCTCGCGCCGTATTACGCCGAATTTGGCATTGACCTCGCCTCGGTACCCACCGGCGGCGGACGCGCGCCTTTCAGCAGCGAGTTAGCCGATGTGCTGGAAGGTTTCAAGCCACCGGTCGTGAGCTTTCATTTCGGCCTGCCATCGCCAGCGTTGGTGCAACGTGTGAAGTCCTGGGGCGCAAAGGTCATTTCCTCGGCCACCACCGTCGCGGAAGCCCGCTGGCTGGAAGCGAACGGGGCTGACGCGATCATTGCCCAGGGACTTGAGGCGGGTGGCCATCGCGGCCTGTTCCTGAGCGACGATTTGACAACGCAAATCGGCACGCTGGCGCTGCTGCCACAGGTGCTGCGCGCTGTGCGTGTGCCCGTCATCGCAGCCGGCGGCATTGCCGACGCCCAGGGCGTGAAAGCCGCGCTGGCATTAGGTGCGGCGGGCGTGCAGGTCGGCACGTCTTACCTGCTGTGCCCTGAAGTCACCACCACGCCGTTGCACCGCGCTGCACTGAAAAGCGACCGGACACAGCACACGGCCCTCACCAACCTGATCACCGGTCGACCGGCGCGCGGCATGTACAACCGGCTGATGCACGAGCTGGGCCCGATGAGCGACGCACCGCCGGCGTTTCCGCTGGCGACAGCGGCCTTGACGCCCTTGAAAGCCGCCGCCGAAAAGCGGGGCCGCGATGATTTTTCCACGCTCTGGGCAGGCCAGAACGCAACCGGCTGCCGCGAGATTCCCGCCGCTGAACTGACACGCCAGCTTGCCGCTGCTTGACACCCCTCACTTCCGTCCTGATTGCGCTGGAGCCCTGAACGCCATGAAAATTTCCACCTGGAATGTGAACTCCCTGACCGTTCGCCTGCCGCAGGTGCTCGACTGGCTGGCCGCCAACCCGGTCGATGTGCTTTGCCTGCAAGAACTCAAGCTCAGCGACGACAAGTTTCCCTTGGCGGCACTCGAAGCAGCCGGCTACCAAAGCGCGGTGTTCGGCCAGAAAACTTACAACGGCGTCGCCATCCTGAGCCGCACGCCGCCACGCAACATTGTCAAGAACATCGCCGGCTTCACTGACGAGCAGTCACGCGTCATCACTGCCACGGTAGACATGCCTGGGGGCGAGGTGCGCGTGGTCAACGGTTATTTCGTCAACGGCCAGTCGCTAGGCAGCGAAAAGTTTGCCTACAAGATGAAGTGGCTGGAAGGCCTGCGCGAATGGCTGCGTGAAGAGCTGAAGGTGCACCCGAACCTGGTGCTGCTGGGCGACTTCAACATCACCGCCGACGACCGCGATACGTGCGACCCGGAAGGCCTGCGCGAAACCATCCACCACAGCACCGAAGAACGCCAGCATTTCCAGGCGCTACTGCAGCTAGGGCTGACGGATGCGTTTCGGATGTTTGAGCAGCCCGAGAAAAGCTATTCCTGGTGGGATTACCGCGAGATGGCCTTTCGGCGCAACCGGGGCTTGAGGATTGACTACATCCTGGTCAGCGACGCGCTCAAACCGCTGGTCAGCAGCTGTGTGATCGACAAACTGCCGCGCAAAAACGAGCGGCCCAGCGACCATGTGCCGGTTGTAGTGGAACTCGCTTCACTATAAAAATAATAGCTGGCAGCGCATGCAGTACGTGCGCTACAGCCCTTATTTACTTAAATTCACTCAAGATTGAGTTCCTGAATCTTGCGCGTTATGGTATTGCGCCCGATACCCAGCTTGTGCGCGGCTTCAATACGCCGGCCATGCGTGTTGGCCAGCGCGGCCTGAATCAGCCGCGACTCAAAACGGCGCGTCAGCACCTCCCAGACATCGCTGTGCCCGGCAGTCAGCAGCGCCAGCGCTTCGGCTTCCAGCCCGGTTTCCCAAGGCGATGAGGCTGGACTTGCGTTGGCAACGTCTATCACGACAGCTTGCGACGCAACGGGTGCAGGCGCTTCAGGCGAAGCCGTCAGCAAAGGTTTTCCTGCATCACCAACCCGCTCTGGCTTGGGCTGCCCGGCTTTTTCAGCTGGCGTCAAATTTTGCGTCTCTGCAGGCGCAGCGCCCTGCACTTCGGGCGGCAGGTCTTTGGGCTCAATCACCTGGGCCGGGGCCATCACGGTGAGCCAGTGGCAGATGTTTTCCAGCTGACGCACGTTGCCCGGAAAATTGAACAGACTCAGTTGCCTCAAGGCCGCTTCTGAAATCCGCTTGGGCTCAACGCCGAGCTGCCGGGCGCTTTGTTGCAAAAAGTGGCGGGTCAGCATGAAGACATCTTCGCGCCGCTCGCGCAGCGCGGGCAGGCGCAGGCGGATCACGTTCAGGCGGTGATACAAGTCTTCGCGAAAGCTGCCTTCCTTGACGCGCTGCTCCAGATCCTGATGCGTGGCGGCAATCACGCGCACGTTGGCCTTGACGGCGTTGTGGCCGCCGACGCGGTAAAAATGACCATCGCTCAGCACGCGTAGCAGCCGCGTCTGCAAATCAGACGGCATGTCGCCAATTTCATCGAGGAACAGCGTGCCGCCGTCGGCTTGCTCAAAACGCCCGCGCCGCAGCGTCTGCGCGCCGGTAAACGCGCCGCGCTCGTGGCCGAATAGCTCGCTTTCCAGCAAATCCTTTGGAATGGCGGCGGTGTTGATGGCGATGAACGGCCCGTTGGCGCGCGGTGAATGCTTGTGCAGCGCGCGCGCCACCAGCTCTTTGCCCGAGCCCGATTCGCCGGTAATCATCACCGTGACCATGCTCTGGCTGAGCCGGCCAATGGCGCGGAACACATCCTGCATGGCCGGTGCCTGGCCCAGCATTTCGGGCGCGGCGGCCATGCGTTCCTCGGCGACTTCCTCGCGCTGGCTTTCTTCGACGGCGCGGCGAATCAGCTCGACTGCCTTGTGCAGGTCAAACGGTTTGGGCAGGTATTCAAACGCGCCGCCCTGAAAGGCCGACACGGCGCTGTCCAGATCAGAAAACGCCGTCATGATGATGACCGGCAAGCCGGGCAGCTTGAGATGGACTTTTTCCAGCAAATCCAGCCCCGAGCCGCCCGGCATGCGGATGTCGCTGACCATGATTTGTGGCCCGTTTGCTTCAGTGGCAACGTCGAGCGCCGCCAGCACTTCGCGCGGATTGGTAAAGCTGCGGGTGGGCAAACCTTCACGCAACAGCGCTTTTTCCAGAACAAACCGGATGGACTGGTCATCATCAACAATCCAGATCGGTTTCATGCGGGGATTCCTTTGCGCGGGCAGTTAGCTGTTGAAAATGCGACGACAGCGTTCAAGGCAGCGGTATGAGCAGCTTGAAATCTGTATGGCCGGGCCGGCTGTCGCACTCAATCAAACCGTGGTGTTGCTGAATAAAGGTTTGCGCCAATGTCAGCCCCAGCCCCGAACCGCCTTCACGCCCTGAAACCAGGGGATAAAAAATACGGTCTTTGATAGCGTCCGGCACGCCTGGCCCGTTGTCAATCACATGCAATTCCAGTGCCAGGCGATAGCGCTGCTTGCCAAACGTGACTTGCCGGGCGATGCGCGTCCTGAAAGTGAGGGTGGCGTTGCCCGCGCTGATGTGCCCGGCCAGCGCCTGGGCGGCATTGTGGGCAATGTTCAGCACCGCCTGAATCAGCTGCTCGCGGTCACCGCGAAACTCGGGGATCGACGTGTCGTAGTCGCGCACCACCCGCAGCCCCTTGGGAAATTCCGCCAGGATGAGCGAACGCACGCGCTCGCAGACCTCGTGAATGTTCACGTCGCCTACCAGGTGCGGCTGGCGGTGCGGCGCCAGCAGGCGGTCGACCAGCGTCTGCAGGCGGTCGGCTTCATGAATGATGACCTGGGTGTATTCAGTCAGCTCTTTGTCAATGTCCATCTGCAAGAGTTGCGCCGCACCGCGAATGCCACCCAGCGGATTCTTGATCTCGTGGGCCAGGTTGCGAATCAGCTCCTTGTTGGCCTGCGCCTGGTCAATCAGCCGCTCTTCACGGTCTTGCCGGGCCTGCTGCTCCAGCGGCAGCATTTCCACGATGGCCTCGCCCGGCGTGTCGGTTTGCGCCACCACAACATGCACCGGCAGCGGCTCATGGTTCAGCCGCTTGAGCCAGGCGTCGTAGCGCAGCGCGGCAAATTCGTTGCTTCCCGCGCCTTCGAGCGCGTGCGTCAAGATGGGCGGCTCAGTGAAGCATTCGGGCAGTTGCGAGCCTTCGATGGTGCGGCGCGAGGTGCCCAGGGCGTCTTCAAGCGCGGCATTGGCAAATACCACGCAGCCATCGGTGCGCACCACGGCCACCAAAGTGGCCAGCAGATCAAACGCCTGAAAGCGCGCAGCGCCCGAGTGGGTGAAGGAGGAAAGGACGGTGGGGAGGGATGGCTTTTTCAAGCGCCCAATTTTGGCGCAGAACGCGCAGCACGCACAGGAAGTGCTTAATTTGCAGCGGGCAAGCGCGATATTTCGCGTTTCAGGCCGGCCACATCGCTTTGGGTGCGTGCCAGGCTCTCTTTGAGTTCATTCACACGGTCGAGGTAACGCTGGTAGTTGCGTCCCTCTATGCCCTGCTTTTCGGGCTCGCCGTTGTTGTATTCCTTTTGCAGATCGGCCATTCGGGACTCTGCCCGCCTCAATTCTGACTCCAGAATCAGGCGCGAATCGCTGTCGCGTGCGCGCTGCTCCACGCCGCTATCGGGGCGGGGGTTGGACGCGCCGGAATTGCTGGCGGCACGCGGCGCAGGGTTGGCGGCTTTAGGCACGGGCGTGCCCTGCACCACGGTGACATTGCCGCCAGAGACCTGTTGGCAGTTGCGCGTCCTGGCCTCTTTCACGTTGTTGATGTATTCAGGGGCCGCGCCGCCCACACCGTTGCAGCGGTAAATCTGCTGCGCCCAGACGCCATGACCGGTCGCCAGCAACGCCAGGGGAAAAAGAAACAGGGATAAACTTTTTTTCATGAGAATTTGTTCACGCGCCGCAAAGACGCTGGAGGAGGATGGACAGTGAGAAAGACGGATGGCGGCAAGTATGCTGCAAAGCGGCAAAAATACGAAATTACGCCCTTATCTTTATGCGCGGGCATAAAAAAAGGATGGCATTTGCCATCCTTTTTTTATGCTCGTTCACTTCGCGCGAAGTGAACGGATGCGCCTTGATTACAGCGAAAAATACATGTCGAATTCGACCGGCGCCACTTCAACCCGGGTGCGGTTGACTTCGCCCATTTTCAGCTCGATGTAGGCGTCCAGCATGGAGTCGGTGAACACGCCGCCCTTGGTCAGGAAAGCGCGGTCTTTGTCCAGCTCTTCGAGCGCCTGGTCCAGGCTGTGGCACACGGTGGGCACCAGCTTGTCTTCTTCTGGCGGCAGGTGGTACAGATCCTTGGAGGCGGCTTCGCCCGGATGAATCTTGTTTTCCACGCCATCCAGACCAGCCATCAAGAGCGCCGCAAAACCCAGGTAAGGGTTCATCAGTGGATCAGGAAAGCGTGCCTCGACGCGGCGGCCCTTGGGGTTCGCCACAAACGGAATGCGGATCGAAGCCGAGCGGTTCTTGGCCGAATAAGCCAGCTTGACCGGTGCTTCAAAATGCGGAACCAGGCGGCGATAGCTGTTGGTGCCGGGGTTGGTGATGGCATTCAGGGCGCGCGCATGCTTGATGATGCCGCCGATGTAGTACAGCGCAAAATCGCTCAGACCGGCATAGCCGTCGCCGGCAAACAGGTTCTTGCCGTCTTTCCAGACCGACTGGTGGACATGCATGCCAGAGCCGTTGTCGCCCGCGTAAGGCTTGGGCATGAAGGTAGCGGTCTTGCCATAGGCGTTGGCCACATTGTGGATCACGTACTTTTGCAGCATGGTCCAGTCAGCGCGCTCGACCAGCGTCGAGAAACGGGTGCCGATTTCGTTCTGGCCCGCGCCAGCGACTTCGTGGTGGAACACTTCGACCGGAATGCCCAGGGATTCAAGAATCAGGGACATTTCAGCGCGCATGTCTTGCGTGCTGTCGACCGGGGGAACGGGGAAATAGCCGCCCTTGTTGGTCGGGCGATGGCCACGGTTGCCACCTTCGAGCTTGGTGCCACTGTTCCACGGCGCTTCGTACTCTTCGATTTCGTAGAAGGTGTGGTTCGGCTCGGTGCTCCAGCGCACGCCGTCAAAAATGAAAAACTCGGGCTCCGGGCCGAAGAAAGCGGTGTCGCCCAGACCGGTGGACTTCAGATAAGCCTCGGCGCGCTTGGCAATCGAACGCGGATCGCGTTCGTAGGCCTTGCCGTCCGTGGGCTCAATCACGTCGCAGGTCATGATCAGCGTCGTTTCTTCAAAGAACGGATCAATGTTGGCCGTGCTGGGGTCGGGGATCAGCTGCATGTCCGAAGCTTCAATGCCCTTCCAGCCCGCGATGGACGAACCGTCGAAAGCGTGGCCATCGGTGAACTTGTCTTCATCAAAGTGGGACACAGGCACCGTGGTGTGGTGCTGCTTGCCCCGGGTATCGGTAAAGCGAAAGTCAACGAACTTAACTTCGTTTTCCTTGACCATTTTCATGACGTCTGCGACGGTCTTAGCCATTCAAGAATCTCCTGTTACGCGGTGGTGGGTTGAAAAAAATTCTATTCGGATCGGGTGAACGCACTTTTTGTGCCAGCGACACAAGAGCCCGGCTGGCACCCAACCCCTGATTGTGCAACTATTGTCGCCAAGGAAAACCACTGGATTCTTTGGGGAGGGTGTGTTTTTAAGCCCCCCTGCGCAAACCGCACCATAAAAGTGCGAACCCTGCACGTACTTCTCAAAAAACCTGATTAACGCACCAATTCAGGGCCTAACTGCAGATTAAAAGGGTGCAAGCCCGCCAGCAAGGCCGGATAAGCCAGGCTGACGGCTTCAGGCGCACCTTTTACGCCCAGCTCTATATGGCGTCCGTACTGGGGATGGTCAACGCTGGGCAGGCTGAACACCTTGACGCCCGCGTACTCTGCTTCAATGGCCAGCATCAGCGGTGTGAGCGTGGCCTCCATCGAGCCCATCACAATGATCGACTTTTCAATGGAGGGCGATTTCTGGTGCAGGTCGGCATACCGCTGGTCCAGCACCCATTCAATCATCGGCCAGGCCATGACCGGGAAACCCGGAAAAAAGTGGATGCCCCCACGCGCGCCCACTGCGTGTGGGTCGCTGCCCCCCGAGGGGGCTGCTCCGCCTGCAGTCCGGCTAAGCCGGTCCTGCGGCCCTGGCTGGTGAAGAAGCGCTGTCAATGCGCTTGCGTGTAGATCGCTGTTATTTTGGGCAAGGGACTCGACAAAGCAGCTAAAACCCGGAATCTTGTTGTACGGATTGGGAATAATCTCGGCACCGAGGGGGAACACGCCCATGTTCAGGCGGTGCAGGTTGTCGTGGCGGTCGGGCTCGTAGGCAGCGCCCTGCTCCTGGGCGGTCTCGCGTATGCGCTCTTCAATCAGCCGCCTGGCTTCGGGGTGCAGCGCCAGTTCCACGCCCAGCGCCCGGGCTGCGCACTGGCGCGTGTGGTCGTCTGGTGTGGCACCGATGCCGCCGGTGCAAAACACCACATCGCCCGACGCCCGGCTGGCGGCAAAGGCGCGCGCCAGCGTTGCGGTGATGCGCGCAGGGTCGTCGCCGACATAGTCGGCATACGCCAGCGGCAGGCCTCTGGCGGCCAACAGTTCGATGACTTTCGGCAAGTGCTTGTCAGCACGTTTTCCCGAGAGAATTTCATCGCCGACGATGATGAGTCCGAAATTTGGGGTCATACCAGTGAGTCCAGAAGTTAAGTTGATCAATCAAGCGGCCTGCCCGCTGCGCCGTAGCCGGGCACCGGCTTGGGCAAGGCGTCTGTCAGCGGCTGATTCACTATCAAATCAGTAGCATCTTGCGCCAGAGGGTTATTTGTCTTGCGAAGCTGCTCCAGCGCGCTCAGGCAGTAGTGCGCAAACCAGAGCGACGAAAAAGCAAACACCAGGGTATATATCCAGATCGCCAAGGGCACCAAAACGGGTGCCATCGCCACAAAAATAGCGCCCGACGCCCACAGCAGGCTGGGCGCTGCGCCCAAGTAGCCACTGAGCACGCCGATGCCCAGCAGCGGCAGCCGGTTTTCACGAAGTATCTGCTCTCTTTCGTCAGCGCTGGCATGCTCTGCAAGCGCGTCGTAGGACATGACCCGGTAGGTCAGCCAGCCCCAGATCAACGGCGGCAAAATCAATATCAGCGGCGGCACCAGCCACAAGGGAATCGTGATCAGCAGCAGAAAAGCGGCCAGCAGGGTCGCCGCCAGCGAGCGGAAAACGCCGGCCAAAAAGGAGCCGCCTTTTTTACGCTGCAATAGCGGAAAGCGCCGGTTGGCCACCAGCGTCACCATGCTGGGCGTCATGAATATTGCCACCAATAGCAGCGTGCTGATGACGATCACGGGAATGGTCAAAAACAGCATCAGTACAGGCGCCAACACCGCGTTCAGGCCGCTCAGGCCCACGCCCTCCAGCCAACGCACCATCGCATTGATCAGCGCATAGCTGTCCAGGTGGCTGCGCACCACCAGCAGCGCGCTTTCCCAGTAAAAATACCCCAGGCCCAGCGACAAGGCCCCCATGAGGATCACGGGCAGCACGGAAAGCAGCATGACGCGTGGACGCAGGCAGTACATGACTGCGCGCCAGAAGGAATCGAAAAGCTGACTCATGAGCAGGTCAATATAGCCACCGCATGTATGGCTGACGACATGGCGATGGATTGCGGGGAGGCTTGCTTGCGTGGTTTCGCGCCGACGGCCCGGATGGCCTCATTCACGCCGCAGCAACTCATGCGCGCCCGGCCAGACATTTCAGCCCCAGCCACTGCTGAGGTCTGAAAGCGCGCACCATCAGCACGCCAAAAACGGTAATCAGCATTCACAAAAAGTACTTTCAAAATCAATTTTCCAGTGTAGCGACCGACCATTAGACAAAGTCTCCAACGCCTTGATACGCATGAACAAGCGTCATGCCACGCAAGGTTGATCTTCATCATCATGACGCCAGAATAGCTATTATTTTTATAGCTATATACGCCCGTCCAATAAGCGCACAAGCCACTTTTCTTCATAAAATTGGCAAAACACCGGTTTATTTCTTCACAGATGCGCCTGAAATACTGAGCAGGTCTTGCGCCGTCAGCCAGCGCCACTCGCCGGGTTGGAGGTCAGCGGGCAGCCCGAGCGAGCCGATACGCGAGCGGTGCAGGCCTTCGACCCGGTTGCCTACAGCCGCAATCATGCGTTTGACCTGATGGTATTTTCCTTCGGTAAGGGTCAGGCTCAGCTGCAACTCGCTGGTCTGCTCGCAGGCCGCAGCCCGCACCGGTTTGGGGTCATCGTCCAGCACCACGCCGGCCAGCAGTTTGCTGATCTGCTCGCTGTCCACGGGGTGCTTGGCCGTAACGTCGTAGACCTTGGGCACATGGTGTTTGGGTGAACTCATGCGGTGAATGAATTTGCCATCGTCCGACAGCAGCAGCAGCCCGGTGGTGTCCTGGTCCAGCCGCCCGACCGCTTGCACGCCGGCCGCCGCGCCGCCGCCACGCTGGCGAATCGGTGCCGGCAGCAGCGTGTAAATGCTGGGGTAGGTGCTCGGCTTTTGCGAGCACTCGTAACCCGCAGGCTTGTGCAGCATCAGATACGCTTTTTCATGGTATTGCCACGCTACGCCCTGCACCGTGAAGCACAGGTCTTGCGCTATAAATTCCATAGCTTCATCCGTACAGGGGTCGCCCGCTACCGTCACAAAACCTTGTTGAACCAGCCCCGCGCAGACGCGCCGTGTGCCAAAACCTTGGGAGAAAAGAATTTCCTGCAATTGCATATGTGTTTTTGCCATGTCTGTATTGTCGCCCGTCCATTCAGGATGATGGACTACTTGGACAAGGCATGCCTGCGTTCGGTGCAACAAGCTGCATGCCCAATAATGCGTGAGCCTGAAAAAAATACTTACACCTGCTTCTCCATTTCACCTTCAACCCGACCACTTCACTGCAACAAAATGATTAAAAAGAAACGCTTTGTCCTTGCCATTGTTGCGACCTTTTTTCTCACGCTGATCGGCGTATTGATTTTCGCCAACTTCAGCAGCGGCGAAAAAGACGTCAGTCGTGAATTGCCCCGGCTTTACGCGACAGAAGACGCTCAATTTCGCCGCGCTATCGGCTCGCTGTTGGGGCCCGCGCTGGTGGGTGGAAACCGGGTGCAAGAACTGCTCAATGGTGACCAGATTTTCCCGGATATGCTGCAGGCCATCCGCAGCGCCCAGCACTCCATTACCTTTGAAACGTACATCTATTGGTCAGGCGATATTGGCCGCGAATTTGCCGATGCCCTGAGCGAACGCGCCAAGGCCGGGGTGAAGGTGCATGTACTGCTCGACTGGGTGGGCAGCGCCAAGATCGACGATTCTTTTCTCGATGAAATGCGTGCCAGCAGCGTGGAAATCCGCAAATTCCACAAACCCAACTGGTACAACCTGGGCCGTCTGAACAACCGCACGCACCGCAAGCTGCTGGTGGTTGATGGAAAGACCGGCTTCACCGGGGGTGTCGGCATTGCGCCCAAATGGACAGGCAATGGCCAGGATGCCGAGCATTGGCGAGACTCCCATTTCCGCGTCGAAGGCCCTGTCGTCGCCCAGATGCAGGCCGTGTTCATGGAGAACTGGCTGAAGGTCACAGGCCAGGTCATGCACGGCGAGGCGTACTTTCCTGCAATACAAGTCATGGGCGACACCAACGCCCAGGTTTTCTCCAGTTCCCCGTCAGGCGGCAGCGAAAGCATGCAGTTGATGTACCAGCTGTCCATTACGGCGGCGGCGCATTCAGTTGATTTGTCGAGTGCCTACTTTGTTCCAGATGAGCTCACGACCAAGGCATTGACCGACGCACTCAAGCGTGGCGTCAAGATCCGCATCATCATGCCCGGTGAAATTATCGATACGGATACCGTGCGCGCGGCGTCCCGGGGAAGCTGGGGGCCGCTGCTCAAGGCAGGCGCCGAAATTTACGAATACCAACCCAGCATGTATCACTGCAAGGTCATGATTGTTGACAACTTGCTGGTGTCTGTCGGTTCAACCAATTTTGACAATCGCTCATTCCGTCTGAACGACGAGGCTAATCTCAATGTGTATGACGCGGCGTTTGCGCAGCGGCAAACCCTCATTTTTGAAGACGATCTAAAAAAATCCAGGCAAGTGACTTACGACGAATGGATGAACCGACCC
The DNA here is from genome assembly GCF_035984465.1 of Polaromonas sp. CG_9.5. Classification (NCBI taxonomy): domain Bacteria; kingdom Pseudomonadati; phylum Pseudomonadota; class Betaproteobacteria; order Burkholderiales; family Comamonadaceae; genus Polaromonas; species Polaromonas sp. CG_9.5. The sequence continues at coordinate 72,410 of NZ_JAXCHR010000003.1, read as the reverse complement.
CTGAAAGAAAAGCTTCTGGAAAAGCTGGCCTTGCTGCTGGGCTCGCAGCTTTGATTTTCTAGCCATCTCCACCACTTGCTATGCATTTATTGATTCATGGCGCCGCCATCCTGGAACAGCGCTTTTCTGCATGGTTGGCGCATGAAATCAAGCCTCCTCCTGCATACACCAGGTGCGAGACACCGTGGCTTTTAGCTGAGGGCTGCTCACGTCCATTCAGGTGCTTACCCTCTGTCAGCCTTTGGTCTATTTTGGCTCTGACCACTCGACCTTCCACCTCGAACGAAACCCGATCGGGACACATCGACCTGTGAACCCAATGAGGCACAATTTTCGCCATTGCCGACGTAGACCAAAGTCGCACCCGCACCAAAGCGCTGTGGTACGGTCATGTGATATTGCAGCCGCGTGTCCACAGGCGCATCACTGGACTGGTGAATTACTTTTCCTGCGCTGCTGTATACGGTGTAACAAGTAGCATGAGCTGAGATTGCCCAGCCCAAAGTGGCAATGATGACCAAAGCTCTTTTCATAATTTCTCCAGGAGTAAAAACCAATCTTAAGGGTTTACAGGCGACGCTTCCTCGGCGTCAGCTTTCTCATGAAACCTGACTCGACGGTCAACTTGCTTTGCCCTCGGATTGCCTATCCCATAACTGACTTCACGAGTTGGCTTGCCTGGCAAAGCCATTCTTTGGCATTCCCTGCAATGCAAACTATTGATTTAACAATGAAAAAGGCCGCCAGGAGTATGTCCCTAGCGGCCTTTATCTTCTATGGTGGTGGAGCTGGGGGGATTTGAACCCCCGTCCGCAAGCCTTCTTCGGGCAGATCTACATGTTTAGCGGTCTGATTTAAGTCTCGCCACCTGTATCGCGCAGTCGCACGCTATACAAGACGCCAGCACCCTATTGTCTTGCTCCGGGTTAAGGTACCCAGCCTGGAGCCAGCCGATAAAATTATCTTTACAGCCTGGAATCTTTAACTTGCGTTAAAAACCCCTTGCCCAGCCCATCGGCCTGCTGTTGTAAAGCTCACAGGCAATTAAGCTGCGAGTGCGAAACGTTCGTCGTTTGCAGTTAGTTTGTTTTAGTCAGTTTTACGAGCGCACTAAGCTCGACATGCACCACACCGCGTCCGAACCCACGTCGAAACCAATGCAGCCCCAAGCCATGTAGTTTAAGCCATTTTTAACAATTTCAAGAGCTCGGCAGGCTGGCTAATCGTAAAGTCAGCTTTCCAGACTGCCGTATTAGCAACTTGACCCAGATAGCCATAAGCCGCTGCTACTGTAACCATGCCAGCTGCACGACCGGCAACGATATCGCGCTCATCATCACCCACATATATGCAGCGATTAGGGGGGACTTGAAGCTGTCGCGCCGCTTCGAGCAAGGGTGCTGGGTGGGGCTTGGCATGGGGCATGGTGTCGCCGCTGATAATGGTCTGGGCTGTCTTGAAGAGCGGAATGGCCCGGGTCAGCGGAGTGGTAAAGCGAGCAGATTTATTCGTGACGATGCCCCACTTGAGTCCGCCTTGGCAGATACGCGATATCAGTTCTGCCACTCCTTCAAACACGTAGGTTTGATCCACCAGACGCACTTCGTAATTGGAAAAAAACTCCTCTTTCAACGCCTCGAATCCGATATCTTCAACTGTCAAGCCAAAAGCCACGGCAATCATCCCTCTGGCACCCGCCCCTGCCATAGGACGGTACTCGGATGCGGGAAGCGATTCGAGACCACGGTCAGTGCGCATTTTGTCAGCGGCCGCTCCCAAGTCAGGAGCACTGTCAATCAGGGTGCCATCCAGATCGAACAGTACAGCGTCAGTATCTTTGAACATACAAGGTGCAATCCGGAACATTGAGTTTATCAAGGAAGTAGGGCATTCAGGCTTTCCGTGTCGCTAGCAGGTAATTCACATGAGTGTCTGCGTTGAGCCAGTAATGGCGGGTAAGCGGGTTATATTGCATCCCTTTGCTTTGCACAAAATCCAGGCCAGTGTTGCGGCAGTAGCACGCAAGCTCACTCGGCTTAATTAACTTGGCATATTCATGCGTACCACGTGGCAACATATTGAGCATATATTCTGCTCCGACGATGGCAAACAAAAATGATTTGGTATTGCGGTTGATCGTGGAAAAAAATACGTGCCCACGTGGTTTGACCAATGACGCGCAAGCTTGGACTATAGAAGACGGATCCGGCACATGCTCAAGCATTTCCATGCAAGTCACAACATCAAAGCTTCCAGGTTGCTCGGCAGCAAGGGCCTCAGCACTAATCTCACGGTACGTCACACCTTCAGTCTGCGCCTCAAGCGCATGAAGCTGGGCCACCTTCAAAGCCTTGCTTGCCAGATCAATTCCAAGGACTTCTGCTCCCATGCGTGCCATGGAGTCAGCCAAAATACCGCCACCACACCCCACATCCAGCACACGCAACCCCTTCAAGGGCGCCAATCCATCTATCCACTCAAGCCTGAGAGGATTAATTTCGTGTAATGGACGAAACTCACTTTCCTTGTCCCACCAGCGGTAGGCCAAGTCAGAAAATTTAGCTAATTCGGCAGGGTCAAAGTTGTCTTTTGTAAGCATGTGGTCATTATCCTTGAGACGTAAAAAAACCGCGCCTCAGCGCGGTTTTTCAAGCAACCCGTATTGGATTACTTGTTGGCACGTGTACCAACCACTTCGATTTCGACGCGGCGGTTTTTCGCACGGCCTTCAGCTGTTTTGTTGTCAGCAACAGGCTGTTTCTCGCCTTTACCTTCGGTATAAACGCGATTCTTCTCAATGCCTTTAGACACGAGATAGGCTTTTACGGCTTCAGAGCGGCGAACCGACAGTTTCTGGTTGTAAGAGTCGCTGCCAACCGAGTCAGTATGACCGACAGCAATAATCACTTCCAGATTGATGTCCTTGATTTTACCGATCAGGTCATCCAGCTTCTCTTTACCTGCAGGCTTGATGACTGACTTGTCGAAGTCAAAGAAAGCATCAGCAGCGTAAGTTACTTTGGTAGCAGCAGGAGGAGCCACCGGAACAACGATAGGGGCAGCTACCGGAGGAGCGACCACTACAGGAGCAGGAGCAGGAGCAACAACAGGAACAAGTGCGCCATCGCAGCCTGGAGCTGCAGTTGCAGGCGTCCAGTTGGAATCACGCCAGCACAGCTCATTGGTACCGTTTTTCCAGACCAGTTCGCCGTTGCCGTTTTTCCAGTTGTCGATAGTTTGTGCACCAGCGGCGGTAACAAGCGCTGCGGAAGCAAACAACATTGCCACTTTGTTGAGTTTCTTCATGATTCTCCTCTAGAGAAAAGCCGCAGACTTGCTGCGATTATTAAGATTTACACGCCCTAAGTGACCATCACTCAAGGCGTTACATTGATTGTGCCACACACATTATCGGCTTCAAGCACCCTAGGGGCTTCGTCTTACACAGAGCGAAGAATCTTCAAAATATGTTGCGGTACAGCCACAAACCAGCCGCCTTAAACTCAAGGATTAAAATCAGAGAATTTATCTTCTCCATCTTGATACTCTAACCAGGCTTTTCATGACCCAGTTCGCCAAAGAAACCCTGCCCATCAGTCTTGAAGAGGAAATGCGAAGGAGCTACCTCGACTATGCAATGAGCGTAATCGTTGGACGGGCACTTCCCGATGCCCGTGACGGACTTAAGCCGGTACACAGGCGCGTTTTGTTCGCCATGCATGAGTTGAACAACGACTGGAACCGTCCCTACAAAAAGTCAGCTCGTATCGTAGGCGATGTCATTGGCAAATACCATCCGCACGGCGACCAGTCTGTATATGACACCATCGTGCGCATGGCCCAGGACTTTTCGCTGCGCCACCTGCTGGTGGACGGCCAAGGCAATTTCGGCTCCGTTGATGGCGATAGCGCAGCAGCCATGCGCTACACAGAAATCCGGCTCTCCAAGATCGCTCACGAATTGCTGGCAGACCTTGACAAGGAAACCGTTGATTTCGGCCCCAACTACGACGGCAGCGAACAGGAACCGCTGGTCATGCCAACGCGGTTACCTAACTTGCTGGTCAACGGCTCAGGCGGCATCGCCGTGGGCATGGCCACCAACATACCGCCGCACAACCTCAACGAAGTGGTGGATGCCTGCCTGCACCTGTTGAAAAATCCGGACGCCTCAATTGACGATCTGATGGAAATCATTCCGGCCCCCGACTTTCCTACCGGCGGCATTATTTATGGCATCAGCGGTGTCAAAGACGGCTACCGCACGGGACGCGGCAGAGTCGTGATGCGCGCCAAATGCCATTTTGAAGACATCGACAAAGGTCAGCGTCAGTCAATCATCGTTGATGAGCTGCCTTACCAAGTCAACAAAAAGACGCTTCAGGAGCGTATGGCCGAACTGGTACACGAAAAGAAAATCGAAGGCATCAGTCATATTCAGGACGAAAGCGACAAGTCCGGAATGCGCTTGGTCATCGACCTCAAACGTGGCGAAGTTCCTGAGGTAGTGCTGAACAATCTGTACAAGCAAACGCAGCTACAAGACACTTTTGGCATCAATATGGTGGCGCTGATCAATGGTCAGCCCAAACTGTGCAACCTGATGGACTTGATTCAGGTGTTCATTTCGCATCGCCGCGAAGTGGTCACACGCCGTACGGTGTTCACGCTGCGAAAGGCACGCGAGCGCGGCCATGTGCTAGAAGGTCTGGCAGTTGCATTGGCCAATATTGATGAATTTATTGCCATCATTCGCAATGCGCCTACACCACCGGTTGCGAAAGCAGAATTGATGGCACAGACATGGGACAGCAGCCTTGTACGTGAAATGCTTACACGTGCACACACCGATGGTGGTGTGGTTAACGCTGACGATTACCGCCCCGATGGTCTCGAGAAGTCTTTTGGCATCGGTGTTGACGGCCTTTATCGTCTATCAGAAACACAGACGCAGGAAATTTTGCAGATGCGTCTGCAGCGCCTGACGGGACTGGAGCAGGACAAGATCGTTGCAGAATACAAAGAGGTCATGGCAGAGATCGATGACCTGCTTGACATTTTGGCCAAGCCAGAGCGGGTATCTACCATCATTGGCGAAGAACTGGCGGCTATCAAGCTTGAATTTGGTCAAACCAAGCTCGGCACGCGACGCAGCCATATTGAGCACAGCTCATTTGACCTAAGTACCGAAGACCTTATCACGCCCACCGATATGGTGGTCACACTTTCACATACTGGCTACATCAAGAGCCAGCCCCTTTCAGAATACCGGGCACAAAAACGCGGCGGTCGAGGCAAGCAGGCCACCGCAACCAAGGAAGACGACTGGGTCGACCAACTGTTCATTGCCAATACGCATGACTACATCCTCTGCTTTTCAGACCGTGGGCGTCTGTACTGGCTCAAGGTGTGGGAAGTTCCAGCAGGCTCGCGCGGCTCGCGCGGCAGGCCGATTGTCAACATGTTTCCATTGCAAGACGGTGAAAAAATTACTGTTGTCTTGGCACTGACTGGAGAAAAGCGCACTTTCCCTGCAGATCAATATGTCTTCATGGCCACCTCTATGGGAACTGTCAAAAAAACGCCGCTGGATGAGTTCAACAACCCCCGCAAAGCCGGAATTATTGCGGTCGCCCTGGACGACGGAGATTACCTGATCGGTGCAGCGCTAACCGACGGAAAGCACGACGTCATGCTGTTCAGCGATGGCGGAAAGGCCGTTCGTTTTGACGAAAATGATGTGCGTCCGATGGGCCGCAATGCACGGGGTGTACGAGGCATGAATCTTGAAGAAGGACAAGGTGTCATTGCGATGCTTGTTGCAGGAGACGGCGAACAAAGCGTCCTAACGGCTACTCAAAAGGGTTATGGCAAGCGCACGTCCATCACTGAATACACGCGTCATGGCCGAGGCACCAAGGGCATGATTGCCATCCAGCAAAGTGAGCGCAATGGCAAAGTCGTTGCAGCAACGCTGGTTCATGCGGATGACGAAATCATGCTGATCACAGACAAGGGTGTACTGGTCCGCACGCGCGTCAGTGAAATCCGCGAAATGGGACGCGCCACACAAGGCGTTACGCTTATCGGTCTGGATGAAGGCTCTCAATTAAGTGGCCTGCAGCGAATCGTCGAGAACGACGCCGCTCTTGGCGACAGCGAGACAACGACGGATACCGAATCAGAGACACCAAACAGCCCAGACAGCCCAGACAGCCCAGACAGCAGCGACTCTGCTCCTGCCAACCCGGAAAATAATTCATGAAAAATCTTACTGCCTCTTTAATCCTTGCCGGCCTTGCTTGCGCGACCGCATTTCATGCGCAAGCGGCCGATCCGAAAACCGAAATGGCGGCAAAAGTCGTCAAACTTCAACAAGGCCCCGAACTGGACCGACTGATATCCCAACTCGCAGGCAGTACCACCCAGGAGTTGATCGCCAATTGGGGGCCAAAACTGGAAGCGAATGTTCCCAAGGCAAACCAGCAAAAGGCGTCTGATGCACTGAACGCCGAACTCAAAAAGTATGCTGATGACACTAACAAACTGATTAGCAACCAAGTCAGCAAAGTGAGCGCAGCCGTACTGGTGCCGGCTTATGCAGAGCGTTTTACGCTTGAGGAATTGCAGCAGATTGCAACGTTTTTCGAGTCGCCTGCCATCAAAAAATACCAAGCGGTTTCGCCAGAAATGGGCAAGGCTTTCGTTGAAAAGCTGATCGATGCATCACGCGCCGATGTCATTGCAAGGGCCAAGCAGTTTGATGATGCGGCACTGAAAATTGTGGGTGGCCCTGCTGCAGTGCCCAAGGCCAGCAAGCCGATCAAGAAATGACCCGGCCCTTCAATTTTTCTGCCGGTCCGGCCAATTTGCCTGAAGAAGTTTTGCAGCAGGCAGCCGCCGAAATGCTGGACTGGCACAGCAGCGGCATGAGCGTCATGGAAATGAGCCACCGAGGCAAAGAATTCATTTCAATTTACGAGCATGCTGAAGCCGATTTCCGTGAGCTGATGGCTGTTCCAAAGCACTTCAAAATCCTGTTCATGCAAGGCGGTGGACTGGCAGAAAACGCCATCGTTCCGCTGAATATTTCGCGCGGTGGTTCTGCTGATTTCGTGATAACCGGAAGCTGGAGCGACAAGTCGCAAAAGGAAGCGCGCAAATACTGCGATGTGCAGATTGCCGCTACCAATGAAAGCAGCGCTCATACCACCCTCCCCCCACCAGCCAGCTGGAAGTTACGGCAGGGAGCAAGCTATGTGCATGTCTGTACCAACGAAACCATCCACGGTGTCGAGTTGCACGAATTGCCGGACTTGAAGTCACTGGGATGTGACGCGCCACTGGTGATTGATTTTTCGTCGCATGTTGCATCCCGACCTGTTGACTGGTCCAAAGTGGGTCTGGCTTTTGGCGGCGCACAAAAGAATCTCGGCCCAGCCGGTGTGACGCTGGTGGTCGTACGTGACGACTTGCTCGGCCATGCATTGCCCATCTGCCCGAGCGCCTTCAATTACAAAATGGTGGCAGACAGCGACTCGATGTACAACACGCCGCCGACCTACGCCATCTATATAGCGGGGCTCACCTTCCAGTGGCTCAAGCGGCAAAAAGAAGGCGACTCTACGGGCATTGCGGCCATTGAAAAACACAACATAGCCAAGGCAAAACTGCTTTATGACGCGATTGATGCTTCGGGATTTTTCTTCAACAATGTCAGTAAAGACTGCCGTTCGCGCATGAACGTGCCGTTCATGTTGCGTGACGAAACCCGTAACGACGCCTTCCTGGCAGGCGCCAAAGCCCGTGGCCTGCTGCAACTCAAAGGCCACAAGTCTGTGGGCGGCATGCGTGCCAGCATTTACAACGCCATGCCCCTGGCCGGCGTGCAAACGCTGGTGAGCTATCTGCAAGAATTTGAACAAAAACACGCCTGACATGACTGCAAACCTCGCTGATTTGCGCGTCCAGATTGACGCACTCGACAAAGAACTGCTAACGCTCCTAAACCGTCGTGCACTGGTCGCCGAACAAGTTGGAGAAGTCAAAAAGCGCGAAGGAACCCCTTTTTTCAGGCCTGATCGGGTGGCCCAGGTGATTGAAAAAATCCAGCAAGCCAACACCGGCCCGCTCAAGAATGAGCATGTGGCGGCCGTGTGGCGGGAAATCATGTCGGCTTGCCTGGCGCTTGAATCACCCGTGCGGGTGGCCTATCTGGGCCCTGCAGGCACCTTCAGCGAGCAAGCCGCACTTCAGTACTTTGGCACCAGCATTGAGCATGTTCCCTGCGTCAGCATTGATGAAGTATTTCGTGCCACGGCAGCTGGCAGTGCGAGCTTTGGTGTGGTGCCGGTTGAAAATTCAACCGAAGGTGTGGTGTCGCGTTCCCTGGATCTGTTGCTGAACTCTCCGCTGCACATCGTTGGAGAAGTCAGTTTGATGGTGCGCCACAACCTGCTGCGACTGACGGACTCCCTGGAAAATATAGAGGTCATTTTTGCCCACCCGCAAGCCTTGGCGCAATGCTATGGCTGGCTGACAACCCATTTACCGCATGTCGAACGCCGCGCCGCCTCCAGCAATGCGGAAGGCGCGCGCCTGGCTTCCACCAATCCGGCCTGGGCCGGCATCGCCAGTGACCGCGCAGCAACCCAGTTTGCCCTGCATACGGCTGCGCATGCCATTCAGGACGACGCTTTTAACCGCACGCGTTTTGCAGTAATTTGCCTGCCGCACACCCTGGCGGCTCCCTCCGCCACCGGCAAGGATTGCACCAGCTTGCTGGTCTCAGTGCCCAACCGTCCAGGTGCCGTGCATGACATTCTGGTGCCACTGAAGACGCATGGTGTTTCCATGACCCGTTTTGAGTCGCGTCCAGCCCGCTCGGGCGAATGGGATTACTACTTTTATATTGATCTCCAGGGCCATCCCTCACAAGACCATGTAACAGCCGCACTGGCCGAGTTGCAACAGCTTTGCGCCTTCTACAAGGTTCTGGGCACTTACCCCATCAGCGATTGATGCGGGCAACTTCGGTCAGATGAAGCGACAACAACAAACCCCGGTTCCCGTTATGTTTGAACAATTAGGTCTTATCGGCTGCGGCCTGATGGGAAGCTCCTTTGCGCTGGCACTCAAGCGTGCCGGTCTGGTCAAGCGCGTTGTTGGCTACAGCAAATCGCCCTCCACCACAGAACGTGCGCGCCAGATGGGTGTCATTGATGTAGAAGCGCCTTCTGCGTTAATGGCCGTCTCAGGCGCGGACATCGTTTTGCTGGCCATACCCGTATCGGCCACTGAGGCCACGCTCAAGGCAATCCGTCATCTGGTCGGGCCTCATACGCTCATCATGGATGTGGGCTCTACCAAGCGCGATGTAGTGGACGCAGCACGCCGCGTTCTGCGTGAAAATGTTGGCGCTTTTGTGCCTTGCCATCCAATTACCGGCAAGGAGGTTTCTGGCGTCGAAAATGCAGACGAGAGCCTGTACGCCGGCAAGCAACTCATCATCACCCCGATTGAACGCACCTTTACCGTTCAACTGAAAAAAGCAATCGACGTCTGGACGGCATTGGGCTGCCATGTGATGCAAATGTCGCCGCAAGCGCACGACGCAGCGTATGCGGCCGTCAGCCACCTGCCGCACCTGATTGCTTTTGCCATGATCAACGGCATCAAGTCTCAAGAGCATGGAAAAGATTACATGGCGCTGGCAGGACCGGGCTTTCGTGACTTCACCCGCATTGCCGCCAGCGATCCGCAAATGTGGCGCGATATCCTTCTTGCCAACCGGGACGAACTGCTGGCGCAGTCCAAAATTTTCCAGCAGTCGCTGCAATCGCTTGAAGAACTAATTTCAAGCGGCAGCGGTGACGCACTTCAGTCCCTGATTGGCCAAGTCAGCGAAACGCGTGCCAGCTGGCGCATTTCCTCGCCTAAAACCAACAAATAAAGCACGTTTCATGTTCGACATCGAGTTTCTGGATATTCCGCCCCTGAGTAGCGCCGCGGGCATGGTGCGTCTGCCCGGCTCCAAAAGTATTTCCAATCGCGTTCTGCTGCTGGCTGCCCTGAGCCACGGACAAACCACCGTCCACGACCTGCTGGCCTCTGACGACACGGCTGTCATGCTGACAGCGCTGGAGCAGCTGGGCTGCACCGTGCGCCAAAATGGCGACACTGCCGTGATTGGCGGTTTGGGCGGCCAGCTCGTCCAACGCAAGGCAACGCTGTTCATGGGCAATGCCGGAACCGCCATGCGCCCTCTGACCGCCGCGCTGGCCTTGCTGGGCGGTGAGTTTGAGCTGTCGGGCGTGCCGCGTATGCACGAAAGGCCGATTGGCGATCTGGTTGATGCCCTGCGGCAACTCGGTTGCGCTATAGAGTACCTGGGCAACGAAGGATTCCCGCCTTTGCGCCTGCTGCCCGGTCAATTGAAGCTGGACGCGCCCATTCGCGTGCGAGGCGACGTTTCCAGCCAGTTTTTGACTTCCCTGCTGATGTCGCTGCCGCTGGTGGCTGGCCGCGCCATCCACATCGAAGTGGTGGGCGAGTTGATTTCTCGTCCTTATATCGAGATCACGCTTAATCTACTCAAGCGTTTCGGCATCCAGATTGAGCGTGAGGGCTGGCAGCGTTTTACGATTCCTGCCGGTAGCCAGTACCAGTCTCCAGGTGAAATTCATGTCGAAGGCGATGCCTCATCTGCTAGCTATTTCATAGCACTTGGTGCCCTTGCAGATTGCACAACCGCCCAAAATGGCATAAAAATCATGGGTGTGGGTGCAGATTCCATCCAGGGAGACATCCGTTTTATTGAAGCGGCCCGAATGATGGGCGCGCAAATCGACAGCACACCAAATTCCCTGCATATCTCACGCGGCGCCTGGCCGCTCAAGGCAATTGAGCTGGACTGCAACCACATCCCCGACGCAGCCATGACGCTGGCCGTGATGGCGCTTTACGCAGACGGCACCACCGTGCTGCGCAATATCGCCAGTTGGCGCGTCAAGGAAACCGATCGCATCGCCGCCATGACCTGCGAATTGCGCAAGCTGGGCGCCACGGTAGAAGAAGGTGCCGATTACCTGAAAATCACGCCACCCGGCGAATTGGCTGCATGGAAACCCGCCGCCATTCACACGTATGACGACCATCGCATGGCCATGTGCTTTTCGCTGGCAGCATTCAATCCCGCCAAATTGCCGGTCAGGATTCTGGATCCGAAATGCGTCGCCAAAACTTTTCCTGATTATTTTGAAGCTTTGTTTTCGGTGACACAAGCGCAAACTGACCAGATCCCCGTGATTTGCATCGATGGCCCGACAGCCTCCGGCAAGGGAACGCTGGCGGCACTGACCGCGCACCAGCTCGGTTACCACTACCTTGATTCAGGCGCCCTCTACCGTTTAAGCGCTTTTGCAGCCTCGCGTGCAGGCGTGTCGCTGGACGATGAGCAAGCCGTTGCCCAAATGGCGCGTACCTTGCCGGTTCGATTCAAGGGTGACAGGATATTTCTGGCAACGCCCGAAGCTGAAGAAGACGTTTCCGAAGCCATACGGACTGAGGTTGTTGGGATGCAAGCATCACGGATCTCGGCGCATCCACAAGTTCGCACAGCCCTGCTGGACTTGCAGCGCAGTTTTCGACAGCTGCCCGGGCTGGTTGCCGACGGTAGGGATATGGGAACAGTGGTGTTCCCGGACGCATCCCTCAAGATTTACCTCACAGCCAGCGCACTGCATCGTGCTGAACGCCGGCACAAGCAGTTGATTTCAAAGGGGAATACGACTACAATCGCCGCCATTCGGCAGGATTTGGAGGCGCGCGACGCAAGGGACATGTCCCGCAAAACCGCCCCGTTAAAACCCGCTGAAGATGCTAGGCTGCTGGACAACTCCGAACTCACGATTGAACAATCGCTTGTTCAGGTGCTGGACTGGTGGCAAGGCACCCGGCCCTTCTGACCGCCGACGCGCAGCCCTCTGATGGGGCGCAAGGTCAGCAGGAATACTTAAGAAACTTGCGGTTTTATTCATTGTTTAACCGCTAAATCCTCACCAAACCGCCGCAAGCAGCTATAAAAACAATAGCAATCCCGCTATTGAAATCCTGTTTTGTGGATTAGGAAATTCATGTCTGAATCTTTTGCCGACCTGTTTAACGAATCGCTGCAACGCTCTGAAATGCGCTCCGGTGAAGTCATCACCGCCGAAGTAGTGCGCATTGATCACAACCACGTGGTTGTGAACGCCGGCCTCAAGTCCGAGGCTTACATTCCCCTCGAAGAATTCAAGAACGACCAGGGCGAAGTTGAAGTCCAAGTCGGTGACTTTGTCTCCGTCGCCATCGACTCCGTCGAAAACGGCTACGGCGACACCCTGCTGTCCCGCGACAAGGCCAAGCGCCTGGCCTCGTGGATGAGCCTGGAAAAAGCCCTGGAATCCGGCGAATTCGTCACCGGCCAGACCAGCGGCAAGGTCAAGGGCGGCCTGACCGTTCTGGTCAACGGCATCCGTGCTTTCTTGCCAGGTTCGCTGATCGACACCCGCCCCATCAAGGACTTGTCTCCGTACGAGAACAAGACCATGGAATTCAAGGTCATCAAGCTCGATCGCAAGCGCAACAACGTCGTGCTGTCACGCCGCGCCGTGGTCGAAGCCAGCATGGGCGAAGAGCGCGCCAAGCTGATGGAAACCCTGAAAGAAGGCTCTGCCGTCAAGGGCATCGTCAAGAACATCACCGAATACGGTGCGTTTGTTGACCTGGGCGGTATTGACGGCTTGCTGCATATCACCGACATGGCATGGCGGCGCGTGCGTCATCCAAGCGAAGTGGTGACGGCGGGTCAGGAAATCGTGGCCAAGATTCTGAAGTTTGACACCGAGAAAAACCGTGTCTCGCTGGGTCTGAAGCAAATGGGCGACGACCCATGGATGGGTGTAAACCGCCGCTACCCGCAAAGCACCCGTCTGTTCGGCAAGATCACCAACATTGCCGACTACGGCGCGTTTGTGGAACTCGAGCCAGGCATCGAAGGTCTGGTCCACGTGTCCGAAATGGACTGGACGAACAAGAACGTGGCACCAAGCAAGCTCGTCGCCCTGGGTGACGAAGTCGAAGTCATGGTCCTTGAGATCGACGAAGACAAGCGCCGCATCAGCCTGGGCATGAAGCAATGCAAGGCCAATCCATGGCAAGAGTTCGCCGTGGAAACCAAGCGTGGCGACCGTGTCAAGGGCCCGATCAAGTCGATTACCGACTTCGGCGTGTTCGTGGGTCTGGCTGCCGGTATCGACGGTCTGGTTCACCTGTCTGACCTGTCGTGGAACGAGCCCGGCGAAGCTGCAGTTCGCAACTACAAAAAGGGCCAGGAAGTCGAAGCCATCGTGCTGGCTGTTGACGTTGACCGCGAGCGTATCTCCCTGGGTATCAAGCAGCTTGATTCCGACCCGTTCACCACTTTCGTGTCGATCAACGACAAAGGCGCGATCGTGACCGGCAAGGTCAAGACCGTGGACGCCAAGGGTGCTGAAATCGATCTGGGCGAAGACATCATTGGCTACCTGCGCGCCAGCGAAATCAGCCGTGACCGCGTTGAAGATGCGCGTAACGTACTGAAAGAAGGCGACGAAGTGTCTGCAGTCGTGGTGAACGTGGATCGCAAGACCCGCAATATCCAGCTGTCGGTCAAGGCCAAGGACAACGCTGACCAGCAAGAAGCCATGGCATCCTTGAGCCAGCAGTCGAAGCACGAGAGCGCTGGCCTGACCAGCCTGGGTGCCCTGCTGCGCGCCAAGCTGGACAGCAACGAGTCGAAGTAATCTCTTGCGGGACAGTCCACATGACGCGGCTTGCCGCCCATGTGCTCTGTTCCCAACCAGATAATTTTGTATGACCCGCAGCGATTTAGTAGAAGAACTGGCAGCCCGATTCAGCCAGTTGACGCACCGCGATGCCGAACATGCCGTCAAGACACTTCTTGATGCGATGAGCGATACGCTGGCCGCCGGCAACCGAATTGAAATCAGGGGGTTTGGCAGTTTTTCAACCAATCGGCGTCCTCCTCGCATGGGACGCAATCCCCGTTCCGGAGAAAGTGTGGCCATCCCTGAAAAAAGGGTGACTCATTTCAAACCGGGAAAGGCATTGCGCGAAGCGGTCGAGGCTCAACCCGGTGCATTGCTGAAGGTCATGCTTTCCAGGTAACCTCAGGTTTTCCCCGATGGGCTGGCTACAATCGCCAGACCACTCCGGGAATTGCCAGTGAAATATCTGATGTGGCTGCTCAAAGCAGCCATTTTTTTTACGCTTTTTGCTTTTGCACTCAATAACCAGCAAACGGTTGCCGTGCATTTCTTTTTTGGCACCTTGTGGCAAGCGCCTTTGGTGCTGGTGGTGCTGGTCACCTTCGCTTGCGGGCTGTCACTCGGCGTTCTGGTGATGATGCCGCGCTGGTGGAAAAAACGCCGGGCCGCATTGCCTTCTTCTACTCCAGGCATGCCTTCCGGACAAGCCGACAACAACCCCGTTCCGCTACACCATGGAATTTGATTTCACCTGGGTTCTGCTCGGGTTCCCGATTGCCTTCACGCTGGGCTGGCTGGCTTCGCGCCTGGACATCAGGCAATTGCGAATCGAAAACCGCCAGGCGCCCAAAGCCTATTTCAAAGGGCTGAACTTCCTACTCAACGAGCAGCAGGACCAGGCCATTGACGCCTTCATCGAAGCGGTTCAAAACGACCCCGACACCTCGGAGCTGCATTTTGCGCTGGGCAACCTGTTTCGCCGGCGCGGTGAATATGACCGCGCAGTCCGGGTGCATGAACATTTGATGTCACGTGGCGATTTGACTCAACCCGAACGCGAACGCGCCCAGCATGCGCTGGCGCTCGACTTCCTGAAAGCTGGCTTGCTGGATCGTGCTGAGGCCGCACTTCGCAAGCTGGAAGGCACACCCTTCGAAGAGGAAGCCCGGCTTGCGCTGCTGTCCATCTACGAGCGCTCCCGCGACTGGCCAAATGCCACCGAAATTGCGGCTCGGCTGGGCAGTTCCAGCCACGGCAGCTTCAACACCCGCCAAGCACATTACCTGTGCGAGCAAGCCAGCGCATCAGTCGCCACAGGCGATACCGCAAAAGCCCTCGACACCTTGATGCAGGCCGCTGCCATGGCGCCTGCGTCAGCGCGGCCACTGATTGATCTGGCCAAACTGCAGAATCAGCTGGGCCACGCGCAAGAGGCATTGCAGACCTTGCTCAAGCTTCCCGCCATCGCCCCCCAAGCGCTGCCGCTGGCCGCTGGATTGCTGGCCAATATTGCGCAAAACAGTGGTGAGCAACAAGCGACGCTGGCGCTGTTGAAGGAGAGCTATGCCCAAACGCCTTCGATTGATGTGATTGAAGCCATCGTCAAGCTTGAAAAAGAGCCTGCCAACGCGCGCCAGTGGTATGTCCGGCATCTGGAACGCGAGGTTTCTCTGGTCGCTGCAAGCAAATGGATTGCAGGCGAAAAACTTGAAGATGAACACCATCATGCCTTGGTGCAGCGCGCGATGGACCAAGCCACCAAACCGCTGCTGCGCTACCGCTGCGCCGCTTGCGGCTTTGAGGCCACGCAGCATTTCTGGCACTGCCCTGGCTGCCAGGCGTGGGACAGTTATCCCGCGCGCCGCATTGAAGAGCTGTAAACCGCGCCCCGCACAAAATGACCTTGACAATGACTCCTGAAAAAATTGCTTCGGCCCGCGTTCTGGTGGTCGGCGACGCCATGCTGGACCGCTACTGGTACGGCGCGGTTGACCGTATATCGCCCGAGGCTCCTGTCCCTGTGGTCCGCGTAACGCGCACCGAAGAGCGCATTGGCGCGGCCGCCAATGTCGCCTACAACATCGTGACGCTGGGCTCGCAGGCTTCGCTGCTCAGCGTGGTGGGAGATGACGAAGCCAGCCACATTCTGGAATCACTGGTGGCCAAGACCGGCATCACACCCTATTTTGGCCGCGATCCACAACTCAAAACTACCGTTAAGCTGCGGGTGATTGGGCGCCAGCAACAGTTGCTGCGCCTGGATTTTGAAAATATCCCCGATCACGAAGTGCTGGCATCCCAGTCTGCTACCTTTGAAAAACTGTATCCACAGCACGATGCGGTGCTGTTTTCCGATTACGGCAAGGGAGGCCTGACGCACATCGTGACCATGATTGCCCAGGCGCGCGCCGCAGGCAAAGTGGTGCTGGTAGACCCCAAGGGCTCCGACTTTACGCGTTACAAGAACGCCAGCATCATCACCCCCAACCGGGCCGAGCTCGAACAGGTGATTGGCGCCTGGAGCAATGAAGCCGAACTTTGCACCAAGAGCCACAACCTGCGCGACGCACTCAAGCTCCAGGCCATTCTGGTAACGCGCAGCGAAGAAGGCATGACCCTGTTTGACGCACAAGGCGAGTTGCATGTGCCCACGGTAGCCAGAGAGGTGTTTGACGTTACCGGCGCAGGCGATACCGTGATTGCTACCCTCGCCACCATGGCGGCGGCAGGCATGAGTTTGCGTGAAGCAGTCCTTGTTGCCAACCGCGCCGCAGGCATTGTCGTGGGCAAGTTTGGGACTGCCACCGTCAGCTACAGCGAACTTTTCGCTGCGCCCTGAAACATGCCACGGCATCAACCCCGAGAAAATTCCATGAAAATCGTAGTCACCGGCGCTGCCGGCTTTATCGGCAGCAATCTGGTCAAGGGGCTCAATGCCCGGGGAATAGACAACATCATTGCTGTTGATGACCTTACCCAAGGCGACAAATTCCGCAACCTGGCTGACCTGAACATTGCCGACTATATTGACGCGGGCGACTTTTACGACCGGTTTGCCAATGGCGCATTCGGCCATGTCGAAGCCGTATTTCATGAGGGCGCCTGCAGCGACACCATGGAGCTGGACGGCAAATACATGATGGCCAACAATTACACGCTGTCGTGTGATTTGTTTCGTGCCTGCCAGACCCACAACACCCGGCTTTTGTATGCCTCGTCTGCCGCCACTTATGGGGGTTCTGACACCTTCAGCGAATCGCCTGAATTCGAGAAGCCGCTGAACGTCTACGGCTACTCCAAACTGCTGTTTGACCAGCAGCTGCGACGTGAGCTTGGCGCCCGGTTTGAAAATGCGACAACGCAAGTCGCCGGATTCCGGTACTTCAATGTGTATGGCCCCCGCGAGCAGCACAAGGGCCGCATGGCCAGCGTGGCTTTTCATCAGTTCAGCCAGTTTCAGGCCGAAGGCAAGGTCAAGCTGTTTGGTGACTATGGCGGCTATGGTGCCGGTGGTCAGATGCGCGACTTCGTTTTCATCGATGACGTGGTGGCTGTCAACCTCTGGTTTTTAGACCACCCTGAAAAGTCGGGCATTTTCAACCTTGGCACAGGCCGTGCCCAGCCCTTCAATGACGTGGCGGTTGCTGTTGTCAACACCTTGCGAAATGCCCAGAATGCAGCGCCATTGAGCCTTGAAGAGATGGTGCGTGGCGGCATGATTGACTACATCAGCTTTCCCGATGCATTGGTCGGCAAATACCAAAGCTACACCCAGGCCGACCTGAGCGCATTGCGTTCCGCCGGTTGTAAGCATGAATTTGCGGATGTGCAATCGGGTGTGAGTGCCTACATGCAGTGGCTGAGCAACGCTAAAACTCAAGGGTAACGGGCTAAAAGATTTCGCCAGACCGGTCAACCCGGCGCGTGTCCAGCCGTTAGGGGAACTGCATCCTTTATTTCAGGATGCAACGCCCCATTCAACTCACTCTTGAGGAATCTTTCATGTTCAAAAAATTGCTGGCATTTCTCGCTGCCATGTCCGTCTTTGCAGCATTTGCTGCGGTTGATGTCAACAAGGCCAGCGAAGCTGAACTCGACGGCATCAAAGGCGTTGGGCCTGTTACGACCCGGCTTATTGTTGCTGAGCGCAAAAAATCCGAATTCAAAAGCTGGGACGACTTCATCGCCCGCGTCAAGGGTGTGGGCGCAAAAAGCGCCACCAAGTTCTCTGCCGAAGGCTTGACTGTCGGCGGCGCAAGCTACAGCGGCCCAAGCGCCACGGTAACCAAGACTGCGACTGAAAAAACCAAGTCAGCAGCGGTTGCGACCAAGGATGCCGTCAAAGAAACAGCAAAAGATGCCAAGGCTGCCGTAACGCCAAAAGCCACTGCAGCCAAGCCTGCGGCCAGCGCAGTCAAGTAAGAAACTTGACTGGCCCACAAAAAAACCCGCATCAGGCGGGTTTTTTTGTGGCTGCAGTAAATGCAGATCCGGGTGATTAACCCATGTGCAAACCGCCGTTCAAGGAGAAGTCGGCGCCGGTGGCGTAACCACCTTCATCAGAAGCAATCCAGGAAATGATGGATGCGATTTCTTCCGGCTTGCCCAAACGTTTGGCAGGCACGCCAGCGACAATTTTCTCCAGCACTTCAGGACGAATCGCCTTGACCATGTCGGTGCCGATGTAGCCCGGGCTGACCGTGTTCACCGTCACACCCTTGGAGGCGACTTCCTGCGCCAGCGCCATGGTAAAGCCATGCAAACCGGCCTTGGCGGTGGAATAGTTCACTTGGCCGAACTGGCCCTTCTGGCCATTGACAGAAGAGATGTTGATGATGCGTCCAAAACCAGCCTCAACCATGCCTTCAATGACCTGCTTGGTCACGTTGAACATACTGTCGAGGTTGGTCGAGATCACGGCATCCCAGTCGGCCTTGCTCATCTTGCGGAATTGGCCATCGCGCGTGATACCTGCGTTGTTCACCAATACGCTGACCGGGCCGTGCTCTGCCTTGACCTTGTCAAATGCAGCCACAGTGGAATCCCAGTCACCCACGTTGCCGACCGAAGAGTGAAATGAATAGCCCAGCGCTTTTTGCTCGTCAAGCCACTTGGTGAAGTCACGTGTGGGGCCGCAACCGGCAATAACCGTGAAACCATCCTTGGCCAGCCGCTGGCAGATGCCGGTTCCGATGCCGCCCATGCCACCCGTTACATATGCTACTTTTTTGCTCATTGTCTACTCCTTGAATTGTTAATCTTTGAAAAGCTGTTTCACTATTTTTTTAATAGCATTTAACGCCCGTGTAACAAGCGCCAGCACCCGTTTTACCTGATATTCAGCGCTCCAGTGTCAGGGCAACCCCCATACCGCCGCCAATACACAGGCTGGCGATGCCTTTTTTGGCATCCCGGCGCACCATTTCGTGCAGCAGTGTGACCAGAATGCGGCAACCGGACGCGCCAATCGGGTGGCCGATGGCAATCGCGCCGCCGTTGACATTGACCTTGCTGGTGTCCCAGCCCATTTCCTGGTTGACGGCGCAGGCCTGCGCGGCAAAAGCTTCATTGATTTCAAGCAGGTCAAGGTCTTGCGCCTTCCAGCCTGCGCGCGCGAGCGCCTTGGTCGATGCAGGCACAGGGCCCATGCCCATGTAGGCGGGGTCAAGTCCGGCGGTAGCGTAGCTGGCGATGCGCGCCAAAGGCGTCAGGCCAAGCGCCTGGGCTTTTTTGGCTGTCATGACCATGACGGCAGCCGCGCCGTCATTCAGGCCCGAGGCATTGCCTGCAGTGACGCTGCCAGCCTTGTCAAAGGCTGGACGCAAACCTGCCAGGCCTTCGGCACTGGTTTTGCGGTTGATGAATTCGTCGGCTGAAAACACCAGCGGATCGCCCTTTTTCTGGGGAATCGAAATCGGAACAATCTCGTCCTTGAACTTGCCGGTGTCTTGCGCTGCGGCGGCCTTGGTCTGGCTGGCCAGCGCCAGCGCATCTTGCATGGCGCGGTCAACGCCGTATTTCTTGGCTACGTTTTCGGCCGTAATGCCCATGTGGTACTGGTTGTAGACATCCCACAGGCCGTCGACGATCATGGTGTCGACCATTTTCCAGTCACCCATGCGCTGGCCGTCGCGCGAACCGTTCAACACATGCGGCGAAGCACTCATGTTTTCCTGACCGCCGGCAATTACGATGTCGCTGTCGCCAGTGCCCACGGATTGCGCCGCAAGCATGACGGCCTTCAGTCCGGAGCCGCAGACGGCATTGATCGTCAGGCCGGGAATGCCGTGTGGAAAGCCGGCCTTCAGCACGCTCTGGCGCGCCGGGTTTTGGCCTACGCCTGCAGTCAGTACCTGGCCCATGATGACTTCGCCGATTTGCTCAGCATTCAAGCCAGAGCGCGCCAGCACCGCCTTGATGACGGCAGCGCCCAGTTCGGTGGCAGGTACTTTTGCCAGCGAGCCGCCAAATTTTCCAACGGCTGTGCGGCCTGCTGAAACGATAACGATATCTTCCATGTTGTCTCCTTGAATTAAAAAATGGGAAATGCCCGATGGCAAACTTCACCCGGACGAATCAAGGGGTGAGGTTTGCTGGCGTCCTGGAACGCCGAGCTGTCATTGTGACTTATCAGACTTTGGCCTTGACGTAGCGTCCTGGCGCAGGCTCGATGACCTTGTAATTGCGGTTGCCGTAGGTTTTTGGCGCTGCAATCTGTTTGCCGGCATTGGCCTGCAACCAGTCTGACCAATCGGGCCACCAGCTGCCGGCATGCTCGGTCGCCTCTTTTTGCCAGTCTTGCTGCGCTGCCGGAAACTTGTCGCCCGCCGACTTGCTGGTCGCCAGATTGTCATTGGTCCAGTAACTGCGTTTCTTTTTGGCCGGTGGATTGATCACGCCAGCAATGTGGCCTGAAGCGCCCATCACGAAACGCTTTTTACCGGGCAGTACCTGTGTCGAGGCATAGGCCCCGCCAATTGGTACGATATGGTCTTCGCGTGAACCGTAGATATAAAACGGCATGTCCAGCTTGCCGAGATCGACTTTTTCATCGCACACCACGAGTTTGCCGGGCTTGATCAGGTTGTTTTCGAAATAGGTGTTGCGCAGGTACCAGGCGTAAAACGGCCCCGGCAGGTTAGTCGAGTCGCTGTTCCAGTAGAGCAGGTCAAACGGCGGCGGGGTTTCGCCCTTGAGGTAATTGCCGACGACATAGTTCCACACCAGGTCATTGGGTCGCAAAAAGCTGAACGTGGACGCCAGGTCTTTGCCCTTGAGCAAACCGCCCTTGCCCATTTCAGCCTCACGGTATTTGACGGAAGTTTCGTCAATAAAGATGTCCAGGATGCCGGTGTCGGTAAAGTCCAGCAACGACGTCAGCAGTGTGGCGCTTTCAACCGGCTTTTCGCCGCGCGCCGCCAGCACCGCCAAGGCGGTTGCCAAAATCGTGCCACCCACGCAAAAACCCAGTGCATTGAGGGTGTCGGCGCCGGTAATTTCCTGCACCACCTTGATGGCCTTGATGGCCGCGTGTTCGATGTAGTCGTCCCAGGTCTTGCCGGCCATCGACTGATCGGGGTTGCGCCAGCTCAGCACGAAAGTGCGGTGGCCTTGTGCGGTCGCATAGCGAATCAGGGAGTTTTCAGGCTGCAAGTCCAGGATGTAAAACTTGTTGATGCACGGCGGAACCATCAGGAACGGGCGCTCATACACCTTGTCCGTCAGGGCCTTGTATTCGAGCAGCTGGAAAAACTCGTTTTCAAAAACCACGGCACCTTCGGTGGTGGCGACGTTTTTGCCGACTTCAAAGATACTTTCATCGGTCATCGACACGTGGCCCTGCTTCATGTCGTGCAGCATGTTGGCCATGCCCTTGGCGATGCTCTCGCCCTTGCTATCGATGGCTTTTTTCTGGGCTTCTGCATTGAGCGCCAAAAAGTTGCTGGGCGCCGAAGCGGCCATCCATTGCTCGACCGCGAAACGAAGGCGAGCCTTGGTCTTGGCGTCGGATTCGACGGCTTCAGCCAGGCCCATCAAGGTGTTGGCGTTGAGCTGGTAGGCAGCGCTGAGGAATTTGGAAATCGGGTTGGTCTGCCAGGCCGGATCTGAAAACCGGCGGTCAACAGCGGCAGGCGCTGATTCGCTGGCCTGCAAGCCCTGGTTCCAGAGCGCCGATGCGCCGGCAATGTAGCGCTGCTGGAGTTCCATGAGTTTGCCCGGCTCGAAACGAATGTCGGGCTGGGTTTGATTCATCGACGTGAAGGCAGAAAGATCCATTTGTGGAAAGCCGGGCGCCGGCCCTGTGCCCAGGGTGGTCATGGCTTGCTTTAAACCGGCACCCAGGGTTTCTTGCATTTGTTGGACTGTGCGGGTCCATTCAGGTTCAGAATTCAAGGTTGTCTCCTCTAGAGTACGAGTCTTTGTGAGCGCCCTATTGCCTCATCTTGCAGTATCGTAGGATTTGCTTTTGATTTTCTGACAAGGCCATGTATTTATGTATTTGATCGTTATCGCGTGGATGTACGTCGTGCTCATGATGAGTATTGCCGAGGCTACCAACAGCAATGGAACGCTGTTGGGCGCTTTGGTCACCTTTGTGATGTATGGCGCGGCGCCCGTGGCGTTGGTGGTTTACCTGATGGGCGCGCCCGCACGCAGCAAGGCCATCAAAAGGCGTGAAGCCGAAGCACGTGCGCTGCACATCGCTGGCGTCAAGCCGGACACCGCACCGGCAGCCCCTTCAGTCGCGCCAGATGCAAGCGGCCATGCGCCCGGTGGTGCCGAAGCCGTTGCCAAGGATGCCGGCATCGCGCCGGTGAGAAAAGAAACTTGAATTGCTGACCGTACACCAGGGCGCGCTGCCGTCGTTGCCATAAACCTGCGTAACGCCCAGCGCCTGCAGGCGAAGTCGGGCCAGCCCCGGCAAATTGGCCAGGTACTTGCCCGGCCCGGTGGGGACAAAAAATTGCGCCGCTTCAGGCTGTCTAGCCATGAACGCCGTCTTGACTTCTTCGCCGACCTCGAAGGCAGACGGGCCAATGCACGGCCCCAGCCACGCTATTGATTTAATAGCTGCTTGCGCATGTGCAGCCTGCACAAGCGCACTAAATGATGCATAAACAGACTCCAAAACGCCGCATCCACTGCTGATGCCGGCTCCCGCCAACCCGCGCCAGCCGGCATGCGCTGCGGCCACCACAGTGCCATCTTGCGTTGTCAGCAGCACTGGCAGGCAATCGGCCACCATGACGGTACAGGCCAGGCTGCGCTGCGTTGTCACGCAAGCATCGGCCCGCTGGCCTTGCGGGCTGGCGGCGTCCAGTTGGAGTGTGTCGACACCATGCACCTGGTTCATGAAAACCATGTGCGCACCCGTGGCGCGCTGCAAGACCAGACGATTTTCAGCGACTGAAGCAGGCAGATCGCCCACATGGTCGCCCAGGTTCATGCTGTCGAAAGGCACCGCCGACACACCGCCGGCACGGCGGGTGAACACGGCCCGCACGCCGGGCGGCGCAGGCCAATCGGGCACCAGCCAGTCGGGATGAAAAGCGGTGTGCATCTTCAGGCCTCGCAATCGCTGCAATCTGATGCGTAAAAAGAGGGGGAGCGTGTCATGGCGCAAAGCATAAGCCGAAACAGCATTGCCAAATTCAGCCGCGTCGGGACAAGCCGCTTGGATCACTTGCGCGACTTTGCCCAACGGCAAGCGTCGCTACCATGCAGGGCTTTATCACAGCCCTGCCCCGGAGACACCCATGAACGCCCTCACTGCACTGACCAATCACCAAATCCGCCTGGCCAGCCGACCCGTCGGCCTGCCCACCCGCGACAACTGGAAATTCACCACCGAGCCGGTGACCGAGCCTGGCCCGGGTGGCGTTCTTGTCAAGACGCTGTACCTGTCGCTCGACCCGGCCATGCGCGGCTGGATGAACGAAGGCAAAAGCTATATTGCACCGGTCGAAATTGATGCAGTCATGCGCGCAGGCGGCGTGGGCCGGGTGGTTGCCTCGCAAAATCCGGCCTTTGCCGTGGGCGACCATGTCAGTGGCGGGCTGGATGTGCAGGAATACTGCCTGATTCCGGAGGCGCAGCTCAAGCGCAGCGGCCTGTTCAAAATCGACCCCAGCCTGGGCCTGACGACCTGGCTCAATGTGCTGGGCATGCCGGGCATGACGGGCTACTTTGGCCTGCTCGACGTAGGCCAGCCCAAGGCGGGCGAAACCGTGGTGGTGTCAGGTGCCGCCGGCGCGGTGGGCCAGACTGTGGGCCAGATCGCCAAGCGCAAAGGTTGCCGCGTGGTGGGCATTGCGGGCGGCCAGGCCAAATGTGACTGGGTCGTCAATGAATTGGGCTTTGACGCCTGCATCGACTACAAGGGTGGCGATGTGAAGGCTGGCTTGAAGGCGCACTGCCCGAACGGCATAGATGTGTATTTCGACAACGTCGGCGGCGAGATTCTCGACGCCGTGCTGACACGCATCACGCGCGGCGCACGCATCATCATCTGCGGCGCCATCAGCCAGTACAACAACACCACGCCCGTGAAAGGCCCGGCCAATTACCTGTCGCTGCTGATGAACCGCGCGCGCATGGAAGGCATCGTGGTGTTCGACTACGCTGACCGTTACCCGCAAGCGATTGCCGAAATGGCAGGCTACCTCAAGGACGGCACGCTGAAAAGCCGTGAAGACGTGGTGCAAGGCCTGGAGAATTTTCCGGAAGCGCTGCTCAAGCTGTTCAATGGTGAAAATTTTGGCAAGCTGGCCTTGCAGGTGGCATCAGAGTAAGCGGTTGCGCCTTTTACCCGGCGCAGCGCGCTAGCTTTGCAGGCTGAAGCGGGTTCCGGCCTGCTTGAGGCCCCAGAAGAGCTCGACCAGCGCCGGATTGTTCAGCAGCGGCTCGCCCATGAGGATCAGCCAGTAGCCCGCCCCGTCTACCCAGAACGGCAAGAAAGCATGGCTGGGCAGTAAAAAATCAGGATCGCTGTGAAACGCCACATAGCGGCTGGCACCCTCCCAGCCGCGCCGCGCCTGGCGCGTTGCAAAGTCTGAATAATCGGCAGCGGCTGCGCACAAGGCGTCGGCCTCGTCCTGCTCTACCCCCGCCCGGCCCAGGCAAAAGCCGCCGTCCGATGCCAGCACGGCACGGCGCTCGCCCGACAGCGACGCAATCACATGCGGCAAAAAGTCATCGAGCCGCGCATCAGGGCCTTGCAAGGGACGTTGCAGCGCTTGCACCCACCCGTTTTCAAGGGCGACTTCCAGTATGGCGGGGGCCTGGGCATCGATGGCACGCCAGGCGGCCAGGTCCAATGACCGATCACCCGTCAGCAAGACCTGCAAGGCAGATTCGGACGGGCCGGGGTTTTTGCCGGCAAACGCGTGCAGCGCGCCGGCCGGTGTCAGCATGAAGCCATCGGATGCAGTGAAAGTCATGAAATACCCAGCCAAACAGAAAGATTAAGAAAAGCCAGCGGCCAGTTGCTTCAGGCCGGCGACACGCTCGGCGTTCTCACGCGAGCCGTTGATACATCAGCGTGCCCAGAAAGGCCCCCAGCGGCTGAACGGGCATGTCCAGGCGCTGCGCGCGTGTCAGGGCATCCATGCCGTCAAGGGTGTCAATGGACATGTCAGCGGCCAGCGCGTCGCTTTGGCACAAGCCCTGCAAGACAGACAGCGCGGTGTTGCTCGCAGCCCATTGCGCATCGGGACTGAGAATCAGGCGGTTCAAAAACGTCACCCGCACTTCGAACGGCTGTTTCAGCGCCAACGCATCGGCCAGCTTGTGCAAAAACAGCTTCGGTGCTGACGCCGGCAGCGCAGCCAGACGCGTCTGAAATTCGTTAACGCTCAAGGGCGCAATTTCAACCGTTGCAGCAGGCGCTGGTGCTTTGACAGGCACTGGCGCTTTTGCCATAGCCGCCACCGGGGCAGTGATGAACCGCACAGCGGGTGCGGCAGGTGCAGGCGCGGCCGTTATGGCGGGTGCCCGCACCTTAGCCGGCAGACGGGGTGCCACCCATGCCGAACGGACGGGTACAGTGGGCGCCGCCTTCAACAGCGCAGCACGCATGGCTTCAATGCCATAGGGCTTGCGCAGCATGACCAGCGACGGGCTTTTCATGCGGCTCGCCTCCAGTGCCAGCCAGGTCTCATCAAAGGCAGGTGCCACCAGCACCGCTGGCGCACCGTTGAGCGACTCAAGCAGGCTTTCCTGCGCCTCTTGCGTCCAGCGCGCCAGCCCCCGGCCCGCCAGATCGAGCACATACAGATCCGCAGGCGGCAGCGGCTCTTTGCGCCCCACCGGCACGGCACCGCACTCAAAATCCGGCAGCGTCTTGCCGACCAGCATCATCAAGGCAGTTTCTTCGCGGGCGGTCAGGCCGGCCAATGCCACGTTCATGTGAACTCCCGGGGTTGTTCCAGCTGCAAGCTGACGGCAGCCCAGTCATCGGGCAGCGAAATGCCAGTTTTGAGCAGTGCGCGGCGTGCCAGCATGAAGGCCAGGTTGTCGTGACAGGTCACGCAGTGGTGCAAAAACTCGTTTTGGGCCGACGGGTCACCGCGCTCAAACGCCAGCACGGCTTGCTCGGCCAGCAGACGAGAATCGTCAACGCTGCAGCGCCGCGCGCGCGTAGAAATGTCGGCACAAGGATGGGCCAGCACGCTCCAGCGCGTCGCCAGCGGATTGATGGCGGGCAGCGCGCCCTGCGCCGCCTGCGCATCAAACCAGCGGGCCGCATGCGCTGACAGACGGGCGCGCGCCAGTTGCAACGCCGCGCGCTTGAGCGTTTCGTGCTGCGCGCCAAAACAGCTGAACAGATCCGCCAAAGCGCCCTGCGCTGGCTCAGCGCCGGCCAGCTCAAGCGTCGCCTGCAAGCGCGCTATGTGCGCATTGGCATCGTCTGGCTGACGCAACAGGTGGCGGCCTTGCTGGCGCACCACTTGCCGGGCGATACGCTGACCGGGAACTACTGCAGACATAAGCTTTTCTTTTGAGGTTTTACGACTTCAATCAAGCAGCGTGTCCATGAGGTCAATCATGAACTCAGCCTGCTCTTGCGTCATGGGCTCAAAGCCGGCCGGCAGCCCGAGCGCGACCAGCACGTCGGCGTCTGCAGGCTCACGCCCCATGCCCAGCAGCGCTTCGCTGATGCGCGGCAATTCAGCGGCCATGCGCGGATGGGCCAGCACCACATGCGAGATGTCGCTGATACGGCTTTCCACCAGCACCTGCAACTGGCTGCGCGTCATTCGCGTAAGCGACGCATAGGCATCGGCCAGGAAAAACGAAGCCTGCACATCGCCCTTGATGGCCAGGCGCGCGGCGGCCTGAAAACTCTCCACCGGAACCCACTCGATCAGCGACTCGTCCAGATCAGCCGGCTCCAGCAGCCGCAAGCCAATCAGCTTCACGTCCTTGTTGTCCGTCAGGGCGATGCGGTGGCCAGGCTTGATGTCTTCGAGCTTTTGCAGACCCGACTCGGCACCGGTGGCAATCACCATTTCGTCCGACCGTCCGATGGGGCGTGCAAACGGAATGTAGCCTTGGTTGCGAATCATGTCGGCCGCATCAAACGGGTTGGCATACACCAGGTCGGCTTTTTCTGCAGCCAGCAACTCGGCTTGCTCGGACGGGCTGGCCGGCGTGAGCAGGTGCAGATGAATGCCGGAGCGGCGCTGCAGCAGCGTGTTGAGCATGTGCCAGCCGGCAAAGCGCTCGGGCGAGAAATCGGGGGCCACCAAAAAATTGAGGGTCATGGTGCGGTTTTCTCCTTCGCTTGCGTTTGCGTTTGCTCTTGATCCAGCCATTGGCGGTACACCGGAATCAGCTCATTGATGCGGGTGCGCGAGGGCTTTCGGCGCACCGAGGTGTAGCCGGCGATCTTTCCCTGCCGGATGTTGGGAACTGCCGTGGCGTAGACCCAGTAGTACGCACCGTCCTTGCGCAAATTCTTGACATAGCCATGCCATTTCTGGCCTTGTGAAACCGTCTCCCACAGATCCTTGAAGGCCGCCTTGGGCATGTCGGGGTGGCGCAGGATATGGTGCGGCATGCCGATCAGGTCATCCCGCTCCCAGCCGCTCAATTCGACAAAAGCGTCGTTGGCGTGGGTAAGAATGCCATCCAGGTCGGTACGCGAGACGATCAGCCGCCCTTCCGGAAAAGGCACTTCAACGCTTGACGCGTACACCGTGCGGGAATCGCCATTGGTATAAGTCAGCCGCGATTCGACGGCGTCAACGGCGGGACGGGTCATTTCAGGCAGTTTCATGACAGCCCCTTTAGATCAGCTTGGTCAGCGTTTCGGCTGCCCGCTTGATGTCCAGAAAAATCAAGCCCAGCTTGGCGTTGGACTTGGCCAGCACGGTCAGCACGGCTTCAGGGCCAGCTGAACTCATGATCACGTAACCCCGTTCGCCCTGAATCAGGACGCGCTCCAGTGAGCCCCGTGCCAGTTCGCGCGCAGTGCGCTCGCCGAGTGAGAGCAAGGCGGCAGACATGGCGCCCATGCGGTCTTCATCCATGCCGTGTGGCAGGGCCGAGGCAATCATCAAGCCGTCGGTGGAAATCAAGGCTGATGCCTCGATATCGGCCGTAGAACCGTTCAGGTCCTCCAGCGCTTGCTGAAACATATCTGTGCGCATCTTCCGCTCCTGTAGTCGAACTCAATTTGAATTCCCGGATTAGGCGCGCACAACCAAATGTTACTGTTGATACAAATCAACTCTCCCCAAAACAGCTTTTATTCAAGGTTTCCCCGCGCTGTGAAAAGTGGCAACGCCCGACCAAATGCCCAAAAATTCAAACCATCGTTGGATGCCTGAAAATTTGGCGCTAGAGTCAGTGCTTGCTTCTCACTTCAACCAGGAAATTTCATGATTCTCGAACTTGCAGACATTCGCATTCATCCGGGCCAGCAAGCAGCGTTCGACGCCGCCATCCAGCGCGGCATTGCCGACGTGATTTCAAAAGCCAGGGGTTTCGAGGGCTACACCATCAACAAGGGCATCGAAAGCCCCGAGCGCTACATTTTGCAAATCTTTTGGGCCACGCTGGAAAACCACACTATTGATTTCCGCGAGTCACCGGCTTTTGCCGATTGGCGGGCGATCGTCGGCCCGTTTTTTGCCGGCCCGCCTACCGTGGAGCATTTCAACCTGCTGGCCAAATCCGACTGACAGCGCGCGCAGAGACAGCGAAAAATCAAGGCTGGATAACCAGTTTTGCGCTGATGGCAAAGGGGTTAATGGGATATTGACACTTTGCACAGCTGGCAATGAACACGCCGAAAACCAGCCCCTTCAGCTTGGCGGCCTGTTCAGCCCCTCACGAAATCAATTTTTCACACTTTTCAGACCTGGCATGAAACCCTTCACTCACCTTCCCCGCCTTTTCACGACGCAAAAGCTTTCGTCCCTTTCCGGACATTCAGGACACGCGGTGCGCGCTCTGTTTTTAATAGCTGCTTGCGCCCTTCCACTGTGCGCCAGCGCCCAAAAAAGCTTGAAAACTGCCGAATCTGCAGCCGCCTGGCCGACCCGGACGGTTCGCATTGTGGTGGGGTTTCCGGGTGGCTCGACACCGGACATGTCGGCCCGCACGCTGGCCGAGCCCTTGGCACGGGCGCTGGGCCAGCCGGTCATCATTGAAAACCGGGTCGGTGCTTCGGGCAACATCGCTGCCGATTTGGTTGCCAAGGCCACCGACGACCATACGCTGGGCATCGTCATCAATGGCAATCTGACCTCCGCCAAACAGCTCTACCCCAAGCTGCCTTACGACCCGGCCAAAGACTTCACGCCGATATCGCTGCTCGCCACCGCCCCGCTGATGCTGGTGGCGCCGGCCAGCCTGCCGGGCGGCGCGGCCTTTTTTGAGGCCGCCCGCCAGGGTGGCAGCCAGTGGAACTATGGCTCGGTCGGTACAGGTTCGGTCGCGCATCTGGGCATGGAACTGATCAAAAGCCAGGTGCCCGGCATGACACCGCTGCAGATTCCTTATCCGGGCAATCCGCAAGTCGTCACCGCCATGCTCGGCGGCCAGATCCAGATGGCGCTCATTCCGCCAGGCATTGCCCTGCCGCATATCCGCTCTGGAAAACTCCAGGCCATTGGTCTGGCGGGCGGACGCAGTCTGCTCGCGCCCGACGTTCCGCCCTTGTCCGATATCGGCGTGAAGAACGTCCATCTGGAAGTCTGGAATGCGTTGATTGGCCCGTCCAGCCTGTCCAAAGCGGCGCAAGCCCGGCTGGCGCAGGAAGTGCCGCGCATCATTCGTGAGGCAGACACGCGGCAAAAACTGTTTGCCCAAGGCTGGCAGGCTGTCGGCACGTCGCCAGAAGGCCTTAAAAGCCGCCTGAAAGACGAAACCGCGCTGTTGGGCAACATCATCCAGACACGCGGCATCAAAATCGAATAAGCCAGCAACGCGTCACAGCCACTTGCGGGCGCAACGCCTGGCGGGTGGCGTGGCACACTTCAAAATTTCGGATACAGCGGCTCATTTTTCAAAAATTTTCGGCCATTGAGCCCCGCACGTCACTCAAAAGGAATCTTTTTCATGCGCTTTGTCGTTACCCCGCCCGCCCCAGTTTCTGTGCCCGTCGTAGGCACCGAAGACCGCTTTCCGATTCGCCGCGTTTATTGCGTGGGCCGCAACTATGAAGAGCATGCCAAGGAAATGGGGTTCACCGGCCGCGAGCCGCCTTTCTTCTTTTTGAAGCCCGCCGATGCCATCGTCGTGGTCGATGCCGGCAGCACCGGCTCGATGGCCTACCCCAGCCTGACCCACAACCTGCACCACGAAATTGAACTGGTCGTGGCGGTTGGCACAGGCGGAAAAAACATTCAGGCAGCCGATGCGCACCAGCACATCTTTGGTTACGCCGTCGGTCTGGACATGACGCGCCGCGACCTGCAAAACGAGATGAAAAAGCAGGGCCGCCCGTGGTGCATCGGCAAGGGGTTTGACCAGTCCGCACCGATTGGTCCCATCACACCCGTAGCGCAGGC
Organism: Polaromonas sp. CG_9.5; assembly: GCF_035984465.1. Classification (NCBI taxonomy): domain Bacteria; kingdom Pseudomonadati; phylum Pseudomonadota; class Betaproteobacteria; order Burkholderiales; family Comamonadaceae; genus Polaromonas; species Polaromonas sp. CG_9.5. The sequence continues at coordinate 41,581 of NZ_JAXCHR010000003.1, read as the reverse complement.
CGGTGACATAGACAACGCAGAAATTTACCTGCAGGTCGGCGGCCAGGACCGGCAGCGCAGCCATGTCTCCAAGCTGATCTGGAATATTGCCGAAACCATCGCGCATTTGTCCGCTGCCTGGGAGTTGCAGCCCGGCGACCTGATTTACACCGGCACGCCGGAAGGCGTGGCCGCCGTGGTAGCGGGCGACACGATGACCGGCGGCGTCACGGGCCTGGAGTCCTTGAGCGTCAAGGTGGTCTGACAGGCCTGTTTGCTGAAACGCCGAAGGCCTGCAGCGCTGAAAAATCCATTTTTTATACGATTTGTGCCTCTTGTGCATGATAGACGGGCGAATAAAGCTATTTATTTGATAGCATTTTTCGCCCCTGAAATCCAGGTTTCAGCCAGCAAGAATTTCAAAGCCACTACACTTATTTAATGCACCGCCCTCCCCTGAAATACTGCCGCGTTTGCGGTACCGCCGTGGTTTACCGCTTGCCTGACGATGGCGACACCAAGGAGCGGGCTGTCTGTCCGGCCTGCCACACCGTCCACTATGAAAACCCGCTCAACGTCGTCGGCACCGTGCCGGTCTGGGGCGAAGATGGCGCGCAGGTCTTGCTGTGCAAACGCAATATCGAACCGCGCTGGGGCAAATGGACGCTGCCGGCGGGTTTCATGGAAATGGGCGAAACCACCGCCGAAGGTGCAGCCCGTGAAACCGACGAGGAAGCCGGTGCGCAGTATGAATTGCAGGGGCTTTTTACCCTCATGAATGTGGCGCGTGTGGGCCAAGTGCATCTGTATTACCGGGCGCGGCTGCTAAACCCCGACTTCAATCCCGGCCATGAAACCATCGAGGCCCGGCTGTTCACCGAATCAGAAATCCCGTGGGACGACCTGGCCTTCAGAACCGTCAAGGAAACGCTGGCGCTTTATTTTGACGACCGCCGCAAGGGCCATTTCGGCGTTCATGTGCTTGACATTGCCTGAGCGGGCGGCCCTGCAGCTTTGTAAGCAAGTGCAGGCGGCAGTTTCAGCGCCTTAAAATTTCAGGCATCTGTAAAGGCGCTGCGCCAGGCAGGTTATCTGCCCGTCGCGTCATTCGTCGCCCCTTTCATCCCGCATTCCAACACCCGTAAATCCATGTTCAAATCCGCCTCTTTTTTCCGTATTTCTGCCGACTTCGTCATGCCGCCCCTGGATGCACTGGAAGAGGCGCTGCAGTCTGCCCAATTCATGCCCTGCGGCGCCACCCAGCCCGAGTCCGTCGGCTGGGTTCCGCCGCGCGGCAACAAAAGCACGGTACTGCTGGAAACTGTAGGCCCCCAAGTCATCTTGCGGTTGTGCATTGAACGCCGTCCCGTGCCCGCTTCTGCCGTCAAAGCCGAGGTCGAACTGCGCGTTGAAAAATACAAGCAGGAAACTGGCCGCGAGCGCGTCAGTTCCAAAATCAAGAAAGAATTCAAGGAAGAAGCCATGCAGTCCCTGCTGCCACGCGCGTTCACCAAACGTTCTTCAACGACGCTGTGGATTGACCCGGTGAATAAATTCCTGGTGGTGGATTCAGGCAGCTTGACCGGCGCTGACAAAGTGGTGGGCAACCTGGTGGAAGTGCTCAGCGAAGTCCCCGGATCGCGTCCGGGTATCATGGCCAAGCCGGTGCAAACCACGACAGCTGCCGGCACGGCCATGGCGCAATGGCTGGCCAGCCGCGAAGCACCTGCCGATTTCACGGTCGACCGTGACTGCGAACTCAAGATGCCCGATGACCAAAAATCAACCGTCCGCTATTCACGCCACACGCTGGAGATTGACGAAGTGGCTGAACACATTGCTTCGGGCAAAGTGCCTACGCAACTGGCCATGACCTGGAACGAGCGCGTGTCTTTTGTGCTGACCGACATGGCACAGATCAAAAAAATCAAGCTTCTCGATGTGGTGCTGGATGGCGTGCAGGAAAACGGCAAGGATGATGATGGTTTTGACACCGATGCCGCCATCGTGACGGGCGAGTTGTCAGCCTTGATTCCAGACTTGCTGGAAGCACTGGGCGGCGAGTTGTCTATAGACGGCGCTGCACCACAAGCCCCCGCACGCGAGCTGGCTGCGGCCTGAAGCCAGGAAAATTGATTTTTTGAGGGCCACGCGTTCGCCCAAAATCGCTCAAAACCGCCATCAACCAGCGTTGCGCGGATTGATGGCTCTCTGCCAAGCCAAGCCTGGTTTATTGCCCTCTTCAATCTGGGAGCATGAAATCAAGGGCTCCTGCGTCAGGTTTTTGCGCCAAAACCTGACGTCGTTGCTGCCGCAAAATCCCTCATGAATACACACATTGTTCTTATCCAGTGGCGGAGCGGGTTGCAACGGCATTGCTCCGCAAAAAGTGCGGTACGCTGTCCGCCATGAACTTACCTAAACGAAACAAGCCTTTCGCGATGATCCGGGAATTCCACCTCGCTGACTGGTTCACACTGGCAAATGCAGTGTGTGGCACAGGTGCGTTGTTTTCCATGATGACGTATCTGCAGACAAACAACGTGATGCATGTCTACTTTGCATGCGCACTGGTATTGGCCGCCTTGGTCTTCGATGTGCTGGATGGGCGCATCGCCCGCTGGCGGCAGAAAACGTCGGCTATGGGCCGCGAACTCGACTCTTTGGCGGACATCATTTCATTTGGCGTTGCCCCGGCGGTCATTGCCTATGGTTGCGGCATGCAAGGCCTGTTTGACCGTATTGTGCTGACCTGCTTTGTAGCCTGCGGCGTTTCACGTCTGGCGCGCTACAACGTGACGGCTGAATCGCTGTCTGACGGCGAGAACAAGGTGAAATACTTTGAGGGAACGCCTATTCCCACATCGCTGCTGCTTGTGCTGCTGATGTTCGTTGCGGCCTGGCAAGGCGCGCTGCATGAGTCGCTGTGGTTCGGACAGGTCGCCTTTGCCGGTTTCACACTGCACCCGCTGGTGCTGCTCTTCGCACTTTCGGGCTCGTTAATGGTGAGTCGGATCCGATTTCCCAAACTTTGATTGGCGCAGTTACCACGCGTCAGATACGCAAGCAAAGAAAGTAAGGCGCAAAAACTAAAAAACCCGGCACATTGGCCGGGTTTTTTAGTTGAAAGCGTTTTCAGTCAAACGCCGCTGCTGATAAAGCTTGCCGACCCCAACGACTCATCAAGGCGTCGTGGTTACAAGCCCAAGGGGAGCAGTTCAGGAATTACGTGCTTTCTTGACAGCGGTAACGCCGTTCTTCATGGCTGACTCCAGAGCGGTTTCCATCGACGAAGCGGCCGTCTTCAGGCTCTTGCCCACGTTTGCAAAAACTTCTGGCGCTGGATGTGCTTTTTCGAGGGCATCGACGCTGGAATTGAATTGTGCAACGCCAAGAGCCGTGACATCCTTCAAGTTTTTCTTGGCAATCGCGATGCTGTTTTCAGCAGATGCTTTCATGGCTTCGAAAGCAGCTTGTGGCTCCTTGACGTTTTTGAACGATTCCACCGTTTCAGCCATGGATGCTTGCGCAGCTTGCGCCTGTTTCTGAGCCAGATCGCCCCACGCCTTGAGGTGATCCATCACTGGCTTGAACGCTTCTTGCGCAGCAGCAGGATTGAATTTCTCGGCGCTGTCTTTCATGGTTTTAGCGGCGGCTTCGAAAGGATTTTTGGAGAACATGTGATGACCTTTTTAAAATGTTGCAATGCAGCAATTATGCTGCATTAATCAAAAAATGCAAAACCGACCGACTGAGTTGGCCCCCAGAAGACGTATTGCTTATTGAGTGATTTTCAGCTTGGAAGTCAATGCGGCGGAGTGCGAGCAAATTCGCCTATGGTCGACAGCGCAAACGCTGACGCGGTCGAGTTGTTGGCCGTGAGGTTGCGGGAAACCATGACGGCAGTACTGCTTGCCGGTGTCGTGGGCTTGCGTCAGCCTCAAACCGGGGTAGCCGCCTAATTCCCGGGCCAGCGCTAGGCGCCGAGAGCAAAACCCAGCACTCAGTCCAGAGATCATCCAGCAGCACGCAGGCAGGCAGGCAGGCAGGCAGGAAAATTAAGAGTTCGCCGCAGACAGCATGCGCACCTTGGTGCTTTCAAACGAATAAATCAAGCTGAGTTCACGATAAAACTTGCGCATGTGCGTCTTATAGGCCACATCCAGTAAACGCTTTCTCGGCGCGTTACTTCGGCTTGCACCGCTTGAATAAGCAAGCCCCAATGAAAAACGCACCCGAAGGTGCGTTTTGGAGCGTCTTGAGCGCTTGTATTGGCGGAAACGGAGAGATTCGAACTCTCGATGAGGCTCTACACCCCATACTCCCTTAGCAGGGGAGCACCTTCGGCCACTCGGTCACGTTTCCAATTCAACGATTATCGCACGACTTTTGGCCTGATTTCAGACAGCCGGCTGGTCCAGACCAAAAGCTTTGTGCAGGGCGCGAACGGCGAGTTCCATGTACTTCTCGTCAATCACTACGGAGGTCTTGATTTCGCTGGTCGAGATCATCTGGATGTTGATGCCCTCTTCGGCCAGCACACGGAACATCTTGCTGGCCACGCCCACATGGCTGCGCATGCCAATGCCCACGATGCTGACCTTGCAGATCTTGGCATCGCCAGTGACTTCCTGCGCGCCCAGTTGGGGCACCACCGTGGACTTGAGCAACTCGACGGTTTTTGCAAAGTCGTTGCTGTGTACGGTAAAGCTGAAGTCGGTTTTGCCGTCTTTGCTGATGTTCTGGATGATCACATCGACTTCGATGTTGGCATCGGCCACGGCGCACAGGATCTGGGCAGCAATGCCGGGGGTGTCGGGCACGCCGAGCACTGAAACTTTGGCTTCGTCGCGGTTGAACGCGATGCCCGATACGATGGCTTTTTCCATGTTTTCGTCTTCCTCAAAACTGATCAAGGTGCCGGATTTGGCTTCTTCGTTGATATCGATATCCCAGTCGGTAAAACTGGACAGCACGCGCATGGGCATTTTGTACTTGCCGGCAAATTCGACCGAGCGAATTTGCAGCACCTTGGAGCCCAGCGAGGCCATCTCCAGCATTTCTTCAAAACTCACGGTTTGCAGGCGGCGCGCCTCGGGCACGACGCGCGGATCGGTGGTGTAGACGCCATCGACATCGGTGTAAATCAGGCATTCGTGCGCCTTGAGCGCAACAGCAATCGCCACCGCTGAAGTGTCAGAGCCGCCCCGGCCCAGCGTGGTGATGTTGCCCTCGTCATCCACGCCCTGAAAGCCGGTGATGATGACGACCTTGCCGGCGTTCAGGTCTGCCAGCACGCGCGCATCGTCAATCGACTCGATGCGCGCCTTGTTGTAGGCATTGTTGGTCTTGATGCCGACTTGCCAGCCGGCATAGCTCACCGAAGGCTGGCCGAGTGACTGCAGGGCAATAGCCAGCAGCGCGCTGGAGGCCTGCTCGCCCGTCGCGGCCAGCGCGTCGAGTTCGCGGCTGTAGCTTGTGTCGGGAGCCTCAGGAGCGAGCTCGCGGGCCAGGCCCAGCAGGCGATTGGTTTCGCCACTCATGGCACTGGGAACGACCACCATCTGGTGGCCGGCACGCGCCCATTTGGCAACGCGTCTGGCCACATTTCGAATGCGCTCGGTCGAGCCCATCGAGGTGCCGCCGTATTTATGAACGATCAAAGCCATTGCAGGATGTCAATCAGTTGTTGGGGGTGAACTTGTTTTATTGCCAGCGTTTGCAGTACGCTGCTTTCGTCAATGCATGACGTGCGGCTTGGCGGCAAAGCCTTAAATTATACCCAGCGCCAACAGCAGCTTAGCGGGCGCTGGCCGCAGCCGTGAAGTGCAGATGCAGGCCAAGCCGCGTGACATGGCCTTGCGCCACCTTGAGGTGAATCTGGTGACCGCGCGTGCTGCAGGCGGCAACCTGATGCAGCAGCTGATCAAGTTGCGCGGTGCTCGGCGTGGCGTGCTGCAGCAGCAGCCAGTGACGCAGCACGTTGGCCTGGCGCGGCACCGACAAGGCTTGCAAAGCCTTGATGGCCGGCGGCGTGCCGATGGCCGCCATATCCTGCACGGCGACTTCAACCAGCACTGCCTGCGCCTGCGCGGCATGGCGGGCGCTGCGCGCAAAAGTGACGCGAAAGTGCGGAAATGCTTGCGCCAATACAGGCAGCAAACGCGCCCGGATACGGTTGCGCGTGTAGCGTTCGTCCGTGTTGCTCGGGTCATCCACGAATGGGATCTGCAACTGCACCAGCCATTGCCGCAGAACAATCGACGGAGTTTGCAACAGCGGACGATAAAACATGACGCCGCCGCGCGCGAACTGCACCGGCATGGCCGACAGCCCCGGCAAACCAGCGCCCCGGCTGAGTGCCAGCAGCAAGGTTTCAACCTGGTCGTCGGCATGTTGGCCGAGCAGCACGCCTTTCAAGCCATGCGCCACTGCCGCAGTAGCCAGCGCCGCATAACGCGCCCGACGCGCTGCGTCTTCAGGGCTTTCGCCGGCTGTGTGGCGAGCATCAATTCGCACAATGTGCAAAGGCACCCCGGCCTGGACGCATACAGATTCGCAGACGCCTACGAAATCGCCAGCGGCTGCCTGCAGTCCATGATGGATATGAATCGCCTGAACCTGGCCAGGCCACCGTCTGGCGGCAGCCATCAACAAAGCGGTGGAATCGGCGCCACCGCTGTACGCCACGCCCAAGGGCAGCGGCGCTACGCCCGGAAAAAGAGCATCGATACCCGCCAATGCCGGATTCACAGGATTAACTGGCGCAGCCGCGCCCATCGGCGGCGGACGAATCTTATTTGCCGACGTCAGCTTTGGTGTCGGTAAAGCGGCCATAGCTCTGCAGCCGGTCATAACGACGATCCAGCAGTTCCTTGACTTTCAGGTCGCTGACCTGACGGAACGCGTCATTGAGCGCCCGCTTCAAAAACGCCGCCATCTGCTTGGGGTCGCGGTGCGCGCCACCGACCGGCTCGTTGACGATCTTGTCAATCACGCCCAGTGCCTTGAGCCGGTGCGCGGTAATGCCCAGCGCTTCGGCGGCTTCCTGCGCCTTGTCCGAAGTTTTCCAGAGAATCGAGGCGCAGCCTTCGGGGCTGATGACGGCGTAAATCGAATACTGCAGCATCACCAGCTGGTCAGCCACCGAAATGGCCAGCGCGCCGCCCGAGCCGCCTTCGCCAATGATGGTGGTGATGATGGGCACCTCAAGCTGCGCCATTTCAAAGATATTGCGGCCAATGGCTTCCGACTGGCCGCGCTCTTCGGCTTCAATGCCGGGGTAAGCGCCCGGCGTATCGACAAACGTAAACACTGGCAGCTTGAATTTTTCAGCCGTCTTCATCAGGCGCAGCGCCTTGCGGTAGCCCTCGGGCTTGCTCATGCCGAAGTTGCGCAGGCCGCGTTCCTTGGTGTCTCGCCCTTTTTGGTGGCCCAGCACCATGCAGGCGTTGCCGTTGAAGCGGGCCAGGCCGCCCACAATGCTTAGGTCGTCGGCAAAATGCCGGTCGCCGTGCAGCTCGACAAAGTCGGTAAAGATGTCCCGGATGTAGTCCAGCGTGTAAGGGCGTTCGGCATGCCGGGCAATCTTGGTGATTTGCCAAGGCGTCAAAACGCTGTAAATGTCTTTGGTGAGCTGCTGGCTTTTTTTGGCCAGCTGTTCGATTTCTTCCGAAATATCGACCGCTGACTCGGTTTGCACGTATCGCAATTCTTCAATTTTTCCTTCAAGCTCCGCAATCGGCTGCTCGAAATCGAGAAATGTCTTTTTTGCCATGTGTAATCCTCAGGCGTTTAAATCTTGAAGGGCCGCGTGCAGTGCTTCAGCACACAGGCCACTAGGCCACTGGCACCGCAATCGGGTCCAGGGAGCGCCAAATATACCAAGTCGCCACGCTGCAATAAGGCGCCCAGGCGGCTGCCACTTCTCTGGCGTCGCTGCGGCTGACGGCTTCACCGGAAAAATAATTGCGGCTGATGCCGTTGATCAGCCCCACATCATCGAGCGGCAACACGTTGGGCCGTGTTAAATAAAACATCAAAAACATCTCGGCTGTCCAGCGGCCAATGCCCCGGATGGCGATCAGCTCGGCAATGATGGTTTCATCGTCCATCGCCTGCCAGTCCTGCACATGAACCCGGCCAGCGTCAAAGTGAATCGATAAATCCACCAGGTATTCAACCTTGCGCGCGCTTAAGCCGGCGGCGCGCATGTCGTCGACCTTGAGTCGCAGCACATGCGCCGGCGTCATTTCAGCGGGCAAGGCGGAAAAACGGTGCCAGACGGTTTGCGCCGCCTTCACCGAAATCTGCTGGCCCACAATGCTGCGCGCCAAGGTGCTGAAAGCATCGCCCCGCGACTGCAGGCAGGTGTTGCCGAATTTCGGAATCAGGCGTTTCATGACCCGGTCTTTTTTGACCAGGTGTTTGCAGGCATCCGTCCAGTACGGCGGCAGAACCAGCGCGGGAACCGGTGCACCCGCCGCGTCGGTCGGCGTGATCGGCAACGTCAGGGCGGCATCGGAAGTTACTATGTTTTTCATAGCTGCTTGCGCCCGTCGGCTGTGCGCAAGCGGCCTAAAAAGCTTGAAAACCTCAAGATTGCACCTCCCAGGTCGTCCCCAGGGGCGAATCTTTGAGCACGATGCCTTTGGCCAGCAGGTCGGTGCGGATACGGTCTGCGGCAGCAAAGTCGCGGGCTTTTTTGGCGTCGGCGCGCTCGGCAATCAGTTGCTGGATAGCCGCGTCATCGAGCGCGGCACCCGCCTGAAGGTACGCCGATGCGTCGCCCTGCAGCAGGCCCAGGCAGCCGCCCAGGCTTTTCAGCAGGCCGGCAAGTGGGGCAGAGCGGGTCTTGTTGACCTCGCCCGCCAGATCGAACAGCACGGCAACGGCTTCGGGCGTGCCGAAATCCTCATCCATCGCGGCCTTGAAACGGGCGGCAAACGGATCGTTCCAGTTAATCACCACGGTAGCCGGCGCGACCAGACTGAGCGCGGTGTACAGGCGCTTGAGCGAGTTGCGGGCATCGTCCAGGTGCGCGTCGCTGTAGTTCAGCGCGCTGCGGTAATGGGCGCGGAGGATGAAAAAACGCACCGTCTCGGGATCGTACTTTTCCAGCACTTCGCGGATGGTGAAAAAGTTGCCCAGCGACTTGGACATTTTCTCGTTGTCCACCCGCACGAAGCCGTTGTGAATCCAAAAACGGGCCATAGGCTTGCCGTTGGCGGCTTCGCTCTGTGCGATTTCGTTTTCGTGGTGCGGGAACTGCAAATCAGCGCCGCCGCCGTGAATGTCAAACGTCTCGCCCAGTGTCTGGCAGCTCATGGCCGAGCATTCAATGTGCCAGCCGGGCCGGCCTTTGCCGTAGTCGTGGCCCAGCGCGGCGCTGTCCCACTTGGCGTCTTCGGGCTCGCTCTCCTTGGCTGATTTCCACAGCACAAAGTCCAGCGGATCGTCCTTGCCTTCGAGCACCGCCACGCGCTCACCGGCGCGCAATTCGTCCAGCGATTTGCCCGACAGCTTGCCGTAGCCCGGAAATTTGCGCACGGCGTAGTTCATGTCGCCGCTTGACCCCCGGTAGGCCAGGCCTTTTTTCTCCAGCGTGTTGATCATGTCCAGCATTTGCGGCACGTATTCGGTCGCGCGCGGCTCCAGCGTGGGCGGCTCGATGTTGAGCGCGCCAATGTCCTGGTGCATGGCCGCAATCATCTCGTCCGTCAGGGCGCGAATGGTGATGCCGCGCTCAACGGCCCGTTTGATGATCTTGTCGTCAATATCGGTTATGTTGCGGACATAAATGACCTGGTAGCCGCTGACCTTGAGCCAGCGTTGCACCACATCAAACGCCATCATCATGCGGGCGTGGCCGATATGGCACAGGTCATAAATGGTCATGCCGCACACATACATGCGCACCTGGCCGGGGACGAGGGAAGAAAAATCTTCTACGGCACGCGACAGCGTGTTGTAAATGCGAAGGCTCATGGGAATTGTCTGAATGCGTAGCCTGACGTCAAAGTCGTCAGAAATGAAGAAAAAAGGCACCTGCAAATCACCGGCGGCGATGAGCCCGAAGCCGAGGCAAAATCTACAGAATAAAACGGTGGAAAAACATCACGACAGGGAAGCTGACTATACCCCCTCAGCTAGAATTGCGCAGTATATCCAGCCAGTCCGGGCACGCTTGGCGAGGCCGGAACAGCGATCTGATTCGGCTTGTTTTAGCCTCACTTTCCGCCCCAGCGCGGCCTCATGCCTTCTTGACAACAGCGAGAGTCCCATGCCCACGCGAGCCCTCTTTTTACGCAAGCCCCTGCCCTTTTTTATGAAGATGGGCAGCCTGATGCTGCTCACGCTGCTTGCCCCGCTTGCCGCCCATGCCGACGACTACAGCGACGTCAACTTCCTGATCAGCGCCAGGCAATTCCCGCAGGCACTGGCCAAAGCCGACAGCTACCTGGCCGGCAAACCGCGCGACCCCCAGATGCGTTTCCTCAAGGGCGTGATTCAAAGTGAAACCGCCAAAACCGGCGACGCGATAGAAACCTTCAACCAAATCACCCTCGACTACCCCGAGCTGCCCGAGCCGTACAACAACCTGGCCGTGCTGTATGCCGGGCAAAGCCAGTTTGACAAGGCCAGGGCAACACTTGAAATGGCGATTCGCCTGAACCCAAGCTACGCCACCGCCCACGAAAACCTCGGCGATGTTTATGCGCGCCTGGCCAGCCAGTCCTACAGCCGTGCGCTGCAGCTTGATGCCGGCAACGCCAGCCTGCGCCCCAAGCTGGCCCTCATCAACCAATTGCTGACACCGGCCGCCAAAGCCGCTGCGCCGGTCAAAGCTGCCGCGCCTGTCAAAGCCGCTACGCCCGCTAAAGCCGCCAAAGCCCGCTGAAGGCACGCAGCAACGCACCCGTTTCCTGAATTTCCAAGACTTTTTGAAGGACTGAATCCGTGAAAATATCAACAACCCACCTCACCCGACGCGCAGCAACGGCCCTGCTGGTCGCCCTGACCTTCAGCGCTGGTATCACGACCGCCCTGGCCGCCGAGCCAGCAGCGCCCAAGGTCAAATTCGCCACCAGCGAAGGCGACTTCGTGGTCGAGGTCTATCCCGACAAAGCTCCCAAGACAGTGGAAAACTTCTTGCAGTACGTCAAGGACAAACACTACGACGGCACGATTTTTCACCGCGTAATCAACAATTTCATGGTGCAGGGCGGCGGCTATGACGCCGCTTATGCCGAAAAGAAAACCCGCGCTCCCGTGGTGCATGAGGGCCGTGAAGCACTCGCCAAAGGCGGCCAAAAGAACGTTGTCGGCACGCTGGCGATGGCCCGCACCAACGAGCCCAATTCCGCCACGTCGCAGTTTTTCATCAATGTGAAAGACAATGACTTCCTGAACCCGTCCACGCTGGCCCCCGGCTACACCGTGTTCGGCAAGGTGACGAGCGGCATGGACGTTGTCAACAAGATCAAGGCCTTGCCCACAGGCAGCGGCGGGCCTTTTCCTTCAGACGTTCCCAAAACGCCCGTCATGATCAAATCCGCAACCCTAGTCAACTAACCCTTCTCCACAAAGGACACCATGAGCCATCCAAAAGTAGAACTCCACATCACCAACTACGGCGTCATCACGCTTGAGCTGGACGAAGCCAAAGCGCCTAAAACGGTCGCCAACTTCCTGAACTACGTCAACAAGGGCCATTACGACGGCACCGTGTTTCATCGCGTAATTCCCGGTTTCATGGTTCAGGGCGGCGGTTTTTCCGTCGGCATGAAGCAAAAGCCCACTGATGGCGAGATCGAAAACGAAGCCACCAACGGCCTGAAAAACGACCACTACACCGTCGCCATGGCCCGCACCAATGCGCCGCATTCGGCCAGCTCGCAGTTTTTCATCAATGCATCCGGCAACAACAGCTTTCTGAACCACACGTCACCGAACGGTTCGGGCTGGGGTTACGCCGTGTTTGGCAAAGTCGTTGAAGGCAAGGAAGTGGTCGACAAGATCACCTCCGTCAAGACCGGCAACAAAGGCGGCCACTCGGATGTGCCCGTCGAAGACGTGATCATCGAAAAAGCCGTTGTGCTGGCTTGATGTCCTCCGGGACTGAGCTTGCCTGAGTCCTTGATGGAAACCCGATCGACCGTGCCCCGGATGACCGAGCTTGTAGCTCCATCGTCCTGGCGCACGGTCGATTTCATTTCCGACCTGCATTTGAACGCCGACGAGCCGGCTACCTTCGCTGCATTTCAGCACTACCTGCACGGCACGCCAGCCGACGCCGTTTTCATTCTGGGCGACCTGTTTGAAGTCTGGGTGGGCGACGATGTCGTCAGCAGCGACTTCGACCGGCATCCCGAAGCCAGTTTTGAAAACCGCTGCGCCAGCGCGCTCAGCCAGGCCGCCAGCCAGCGGGCGCTTTTTTTCATGCACGGCAACCGCGACTTTCTGGTCGGCCCGGCGCTTATGGCGCTGTGCGGCGCTACCTTATTGGACGATCCGACCGTGTTGACATTTGCCGACCAGCGCTGGCTGCTGTCGCACGGCGATGCCTTGTGTCTGGACGACACCGACTACATGCAGTTTCGCCAACAGGTGCGTTCTGCCGCGTGGCAACGTGCTTTTCTGGCCAAGCCATTGACTGAGCGCCAAGCCATCGCCAGCGAGATTCGCCGGCAAAGCGAAGCCCGCAAGCAGTCCAGCCAGGATTACGCCGATATCGACACCACCGCCGCCCGCCAGTGGCTGCAGGCGGCCCATGCGCACACACTGATTCACGGCCACACCCACAAGCCCGCCCTTCACGACCTGGGCAACGGCTTTTCGCGCGTGGTGTTGAGCGACTGGGATGCGCACGCTGTGGTGCCGCGCGCCGACGTGCTGCGCCTGACGGCCAGCGGCCTGCAGCGCATTGCCCTGCTGCCGGCCTGAGAAAAACGCCATGCTCGACTGGCTCAAAACCCTGCTTCACCTTCCGGGCGGCCAACCCAAGGCGATTCCTGAAGCGCTGTGGCAGCAGACGCTGCAGCACTACCCTTTCCTGGCGCATCTTTCAGCGGCTGATCGGCAAACGCTTCGCACGCTGGTGGGCGAATTTTTAAACCGCAAGGAGTTCACCGGCGCGCACGAGCTGCAGGTGACCGATGAAATGGCCGTCGCCATCGCCGCACAAGCTTGCCTGCCGGTGCTGCACCTGGGGCTGGACTGGTATGACGATTTCACCGGCATCGTGGTGCATGCGGGCGCGATGCTGGCCCGGCGCGTCAGCACCGATCAGGCCGGCGTGGTGCATGACTACAAGGAAGCGCTGCTGGGCGAAGCCATGCACGGCGGCCCGGTCACGCTGAGCTGGCAGGACGTGGCCGCCTCGGGCCGTTCCGCCGAACACGGCCACAACGTGGTGATTCACGAGTTCGTCCACAAAATCGACATGAAGGACGGCACTGCCAACGGCTGCCCACCCCTGCCGTCGCGCGCCGACCAGGCTGTCTGGCATGACACGATGCATGCCGCCTACGATCATTTTTGCGAGCAAATCGCCATGGCCGAACGCTTTGGTGCCGCAGCGCCCTGGCTGGACGCCTACGGTGCGACGGCACCGGCTGAATTCTTTGCCGTGGCCTGCGAAGCCTACTTTGTGAACCGCGAGCGCTTCACACAAGAGTTTTCGACCCTGACGCCGCTGTTTGACCAGTTTTTTCAAGCCAAATAGGCTTTAGGCGCATGCCCTGCCTGCGCAGGCAGCTATTTATTCAATAGCAAAATTTATTGCTTTCCAGCGCCAGCCTGCCAGTTCAAGCGCAGCGCGGCAATCCATCCCCTGTGATTGATCCACCCTGAATCGCCACCGCCTGCGACTTCGCGATGACGCGGCCAAAGCATGGCCATCTCGGCAACCAAATCTCCCACTTTGAAATGCAATAACCCGTTGCCGGCCCACGTCCGCACCCTCGGGCTAACCCGACTTGCAAAATTTTCAAAATAGGCTTTCTTTTTCATGAAAAGAGCGTAAATTCCGGCCACGCTTGGCGCGTCGGTGATGCGGTGCCAGCTTTACCTCAAACAAAAACACCATGAACCTCTTCAGCCAGCTCTTTGGCCGCTTTCTGGCGGCCCGGCACACCAGCCACCTGTTTCGTCGCCGCGTGATTCTGGAGTCGCTGCCCAAGGGCGGACGTTCGGGGCAGGTGTCCGACCAGCTGACTCAGCAATTGATCGCGCAGGCGCGCATCGACCTGCCCGGCGTGCTGTCGCAGCTTGGCACTTCAAAACAAGGCCTGAGCGACGCCGAAGCCGACGCCATACGCGAGCGCGTCGGCCCCAACGAGGTCGAGCATGAAAAGCCTATGTCGTGGCCGCACCACCTCTGGCTGAGCTACAACAACCCGTTCAACCTGCTGCTGACCGTGCTGGCCATCGTGTCGTATGTCACCCATGACGACAAAGGTGCCATCGTGATCGGCAGCATGGTGACGCTGTCCACGCTGCTGCGTCTGGTGCAGGAGCGCCGCTCCAACCGGGCCGCGTTGGAACTCAAAGAGCTGGTCAGCAACACTGCCACCGTCATCCGGCGAATGGAGGCTGCCGCAGGCGAAACGCGCCCACCTGAAAACGTCCTTGGCATTCAGGCCTTGGGCCAGATCGAGCTGCCCATCAAGCAACTGGTGCCCGGCGACATCGTGCAGCTGTCAGCCGGCGACATGATTCCGGCCGACTGCCGCATCATGACCGCCAAAGACCTGTTCGTCAGCCAGTCGGCCATGACGGGCGAGTCGCTGCCGGTCGAGAAATTCCCTGATGCCCAGGCGCAAACGCAGGCCGCAGGCGCACTGGAAATGGTGAATCTGGTGTTCATGGGCACCAATGTGGTGTCAGGCTCGGCCACTGCCGTGGTGCTGGCCACCGGCAACCACACCTACTTTGGCACGCTGGCCACGCGCGCTACGGCTACCACCACCGAACCCAACGCCTTTCAGGTTGGCGTCAACAAGGTCAGCTGGCTGTTGATTCGCTTTGCCTTTGTCATGGTGCCGATTGTTTTTTTCATCAACGGCTTTACCAAGGGCGACTGGCCCGAGGCGTTTTTGTTCGCACTGTCGGTGGCGGTGGGCCTGACGCCGGAAATGCTGCCAATGATCGTCACCTCCACGCTGGCCAAGGGCGCGGTGATTTTGTCGCGCAAGAAAGTCATCGTCAAGCGGCTGGACGCCATCCAGAACTTCGGCGCGATGGACGTGCTGTGTACCGACAAGACCGGTACGTTGACGCAGGACAAGATTGCGCTGGCGCGGCACACCGACGTGTTTGGCCAGGAATCCGACGAGGTGCTGGGCTTTGCCTACCTCAACAGCTACTACCAGACCGGCCTGAAAAACCTGCTCGACCGCGCTGTACTGGAGCATGTCGAGGTGCAAACCGAGCTGCAACTGGCCGAAAACTACACCAAGATTGACGAAATTCCGTTTGACTTCGAGCGCCGCCGCATGTCGGTCGTGGTTGCGGAGCGGGCACACCACCACGAGCTGATCTGCAAGGGCGCGGTCGAAGAAATCCTGGCCGCCTGCACCCAAGTGCGCGATGGCGACAAAACCGTGCCACTCGACGCCGCCATGCTGGAGCGCGTCCAGCAGGTCACGCGTGCATTGAACGAAGACGGCCTGCGCGTGGTGGCGGTGGCGATGAAAGAAACTGCGTCCAGCCAGAGCGCCTATTCAGTAGCAGACGAGGCCGCGCTGACGCTGATTGGTTACATCGCCTTTCTTGACCCGCCCAAAGAATCCACCGCGCCCGCGCTCAGGGCGCTGGCCGCCAACGGCGTGACGGTCAAGGTGCTGACCGGCGACAACGAACTGGTCACAGCCGAAGTCTGCCGCCAGGTCGGCTTGAAGGTCGAAGGTCTGGTGCTGGGCCCACAAATCGACGGCATGGACGACAAGGCGCTGGCGCTGGCCGTGGAGCAGCACACGATTTTTGCCAAGCTTTCGCCGCTGAACAAAGAGCGCATCGTGCGCAGCCTGCGCGCCAACGGCCACATCGTTGGTTTCATGGGCGACGGTATCAACGATGCACCGGCGCTGCGCGCTGCCGACATTGGCATTTCAGTCGATACGGCGGTGGATATTGCCAAGGAGGCAGCCGACATCATCCTGCTGGAGCGCAGCCTGATGGTGCTGGAAGAAGGCGTGATCGAAGGCCGCAAGACCTTCAGCAACATGCTGAAATACATCCGCATGACGGCAAGCTCGAACTTTGGCAACGTGTTTTCGGTGCTGATTGCCAGCGTGTTTTTGCCGTTTTTGCCGATGCTGCCGCTGCAGTTGCTGGTGCAAAACCTGCTGTACGACGTGTCGCAAATCGCCATTCCGTTTGACAACGTGGACGCCGAGCTGGTGCGCCAGCCTTTGCGCTGGAACCCCGACGACATCCGCCGCTTTATGATTTTTTTCGGGCCGCTCAGCTCGATTTTCGACATCACGACGTTCGCGGTGATGTGGTACGTGTTCAAGGCCAATTCGCTGGAACACCAAACGCTGTTCCAGTCGGGCTGGTTTGTGGTCGGGCTGCTGACGCAAACGCTGATCGTTCACATGATCCGCACGCCCAAGATTCCGTTCATCGAAAGCCGCGCCGCCTGGCCGCTGCTGGGCATGACGCTGCTCATCATGGCGATTGGTATCTTTTTGCCGATGGGGCCGTTGGCCAGTTACTTCAAGCTCGAAGCGTTGCCGCTGGCCTACTTTGGCTGGCTGGCGGGTATCTTGTTGAGCTACGCGGTGCTGACGACGCTGATGAAGCGTTATTACATCCGGCGTTTTGGCTGGCAGTAGGCCAGTGCATGCGCCAGGCATCTGGCTCGCCGGGAGTCGCCTGCGAGGGAGACAACCGGGCCAGCCATTGCCGGCCCGATAAAGCAAAACCACCTTGTCAATGGCCGCCAGTGCCAAGCGCCGGAATCGATAAAAAAGCCGCCACTGGCGCGGCGGCTCCCTTTATCAGCGCTTGAGCAAGGCTTTCAGCGCGTTCTGCACGCGGCGGGCATTGCTGCCGTCAAACTCGGCAGCCAGCACCTTGGCGGCATCTTCGCCCCAGGTTTCAGCCGGTGCCGGTGCATTGCGTTTGGTCAGCAATTGCAGTTGCAACATGCGGCGCGCACTGATGTGCTCAGCCGGCGTTGGCAGTTCAGCGGCGATTTCGAGGCGCAACAGTGCTTCTGCTGCATCCTTGCCAGCCGGTTCGCTCAGCGCCTTGACCCAGCTGCTGCGCACCGCAGGCGTGACCTGCTTGCCCAGTTCCTGCGCGCCAGGAAGCTGTTCCGGATCGCGCTTTTCCCAAGCCGTCAGCAGGTTGGTCAGCACTTCGCCGTGAGCCTGCATGGCGAGCTTTTTCAGCGCCTGGTTGGCGGCGTCAAAAGCGTCACGCTGGGCGCGGAAAGCGGCATCACCCAAGCGAGGGCCACGCTCTTCAAAAGCCGGACGGTCGCTGAAACGCTCGGTGCGTTCCGGACGCTCTGCGCGTTCTGGACGATAAGGCTCGAACTTGTTGTCGGTGCTCGAACGCGGGCCGCTGGGCTTGCCGCCCGGACGCGCGTCCTTGCGGTCGCCAAACTTGCCGCCACGACCGGGCGCGCCGGCGGGTTCGGCCTTGCGCATGCCGGGGCGGTCATCGCCGCGCATGGCGACGATAGGCTTGGCGGCAGGCTTCGGTGCGGGCGCAGGCTCGGCCGGCGCACTGGCTGGCTGGGCGGATTCAGCAAACTCTGCCGGTGCGGCTTCAGCGGACGGATTGCCATCCACATCGACAAAAGCAGGTGGCGTTTCGCTGGATGCGTCTGCTACGTTTTCAGTAGCTGACTGTGCAGGTGCAGCTTGCGCATCAGGCTGATTTTCATCAGAAACCGGGGCAGATTGATTACCGGCGGCAGCGCCTGCGGCATCGGCAGCGGTTTTGGCTTCGGCAGCCGCTGCGGCCACTTGCACCTGTCCGCGTACGGCGGCTTCCAGCGCCTTGGCGGCAGCATGGATTTTTTGCGCGTCGCCGCTGGCGGTGGCCTGCTCGACCGCCTTGGCGGCTTCCAGCACGTAACGGTCATGTTGACCCAGCGCAGCAGCGGATTTTTCGCGCTCGACGGTTTTGCGCTGGAAGGCGTCGTCAATCGGCTTGCGAAAAGCGTCCCAGAGCTTTTGCTCCTGCTTGCGCTCGATCGGCACACTTTGCGCCTCCTGCTGCCAGCGCTGCTGCACCGACTTGACAGCATCAATGCGCAACTGCGGCTCGGCGCCCAGGACTTGCGCTTCCTCAATCATGGCCTTGCGGCGGGCCAGGCTGGCGTGGCGCGCGGTGGTGAGCGCCGCATCGGCCTGCTCCATGGCGGCTTTCCAGACAGGCTGGATTTCAGCAAACGCTTTGTCGCCCAGGTGGCCGGCTTCACGCCATTTTTCGACAAAACCGTTCAGGCTGCGAATATGCATCTTCCAGTCGGTGCTGTCCTTGTTGGCTTCGGCCCAGGCCAGCACTTCGTCAATCAACGCCTGGCGCTGGGCTTTGTGGGCCTCGGCCTGCTCCTTGACCTTCTCCAGCCAGGCCTCGACGACCTTGTGGGCTTCGTTGCAGGCATCGTCAAAACGCTTCCACAGCGCATGGTTGGGCGTGCCGCCCTGGTCAGAGGTTTTCCACTGCTCGCGCATGTTGCGCAGCGCGTCTTGCTGCTTGCGCCCGCCCAGCGGCTTGGCGAGAAGCGCTTCGGCCTTGACGACCAGCTCTTCGCGAATCTGGTCGGCACGCCAGCGCTGCCAGCCTTCGAGTTCACCAGCGGCGGTCAACGCGGCGTGGGCGGCGGCCTCTAACTTGCTGTCGATGTTGCGGATGTTTTCTTTCAAAGCATGGCGCAGGTCAGCGGCGACCTTGGGCGTGGACTTGCCGTGGCCTTCGGTGACTTCATGCTCCAGCTTGGCCAGCGCTTGCTGCACGATGGCGGAAGCTTTGGCGCGCATCTCATTCAGCACGGCCGGATCCATCTTGACCTTGGGCGCGCGCGCTGGCTGGCTGCCATCAGCGCTGGCCATCTGTTCGGATTTTGAGGTCGGCAGGCCGCGTGCAACGCGCAACTCATCAGCCCATACCGGCACGGCGGGCAGTGGCGCTGCCGTGTCTTCGGCAGCCTTGACAGCCAGCGCCAGCGCGCTTTGAAAAGCGTCCCAGACGGCCAGCAACTGGCCGCGCGAAGCGTCCAGCAGCGGCGGGAACTTGGCATCCACGCTGGCCCAGTTGGCGTCTTGCGCAACTTCATCGGCCTGGGCTTGCCAGTGCGCTACGTCGGCGCGCAAGGTTTCAAGCACAGCCTGGGCATCGCGCCACGGCTTGATCGACAGCACTTCGATGCGCTGCGCAATCAGCACGGCGGCTTCGCGCTGCACCTGGGTGCGGTGCTGCAGGTCTTCAATCGTCTTGACGCGTTCGGCCAGTTGCCCTTTCATACCGGCCAGCGGCTCCTTGGACAGCGGCGCACCGGCTTTGGCGGCATCGCGCTGCCAGGCCAGGGCGTCGGCCAGATTGAGCTTGGGCAGGGCCAGCAAAGCCTGGGCTTTTTCAGCCCATTCGGCGGCAGCGGCTTCCTGGCCTTTGCTGCGCTTGACTTCGTCGAGCTTTTCTTTCAGCGGCTTGGCAGCACCTTTGTCGCGGTTGGCCAGGTCTTTATAGACCTCGGCCATTTGCTCGGGCGTGGGCTCGGTGGTCAGCCACTGGCGGATACGCGAGGCGCGTTCACCGGACGTGGGCGCGGAGAAAGCGCCGCCCGTCAAGCTGTCCAGCGGATGGGGCTCACTACTCTTGGCCGAACTGGATTTCACGGCAACGGCCGGCGTGGCGTCGACTTTGGAAGATTTGGACAAAAAAGAGCGCAACATATAGATCAATCGTTTCTAGAAAAAGCAGCCAGAGACAGCACAAATACCGTGGCAGCGCGGCCCTGAAGCGGGCGATACACGGCGGCTTGTCAGCGGAGGAATTGGGCCAGGACTTGCAAGGCCCGAATGCCCGACGCTTTAAAAAATTAAAGCAGTGCGTGTATTTTCGCTGTTTTTAAAGCATCGCCAAATTAAGTTCGGTACGCGGGGTGCATTTCCCGTCGGGTAGCATGGCTTTGACGGCCCCGAGGAAGAGCCTGCCGCCCGGTAAATCACGCGAAGCGCAGCAGCGAATGGCGTTGTGCATCTATATAGATACGCTTGATTTTTAGCAGGGAAACTGCCTGCACGACAAGGCCGGCTTTGAACACGAAGCGTCGCTAGATATTGCAGACCGGCTGGCTTGCAGACGGCCCGGATTTGACGATGGCGATGGCGATGGCGATGGCGATGGCGAGATCATGAATCGTCAACTCCTTTTTCACACAGGTTTTGACGCCGGTGCGGACAAACGTTAATTACCGCAAGCCTCGAAAAGAAAACCTCCTCTTCGTGCAATTAGCCCAATTTTAGCAAAAAACAGTAACTTCCTACGTCTATTTAGAATATCAAACAAACCTCTTATTATTGACAGGTTATTTGAGTGCCTAATAGAATGCGCCAATCTCAAAGAAAAGGGGGGTCAACCCCTACGCGCTGCCTACCCCGGCAGCATCCAATGAGGGTCAGCAGCCACCAGAAAAACCTGTGGTTTGATGGCGACTCAATCAAAGCCTGCGCAACCTCACAAGGTCTGCACGCAAAGAAAGGAGTGCTATGACAGCGCTAGTAAACGATCACCCTGATTTCAATATCAAGGCTCCCCTGAAAAATGTACGAAGCGGCCTTGCCACGGTTGCGGACGACATTGGCCAAGGTTTCTTCCTGGTCACCCACAACAGTCTGGCGCTTGTGGGAATGGCCGTCGTGTTTGCCGTCATCACCTTGCTGGCCCGGCCTGACTTGCGGGATGCAGGCGAGCTCAAGCTCATGGCCTGGCTGCAGGAACGCCGTGTTGCTGTCGTCCAGCCTCAAGCCCCGAAACTTCCGAAAGAGGCCGAGCGCACTGCCACCGCCAGCGTTACTGCCACTGCCAAACCCAAAATTCTGTCCAGCCAGCAAGCGGCTATTGCATCGTGGATCAGCAAGAAATATTCCGTGGCGCAGGAGCCTGTCGGCGCGCTGGTCGCAGAAGCCTTTGAGATTGGCCACAACGTCAAACTCGACCCGACCTTGATTCTGGCCATCATGGCGATTGAATCGGGCTTCAATCCGTTTGCGCAAAGCCCGGTCGGCGCGCAAGGCTTGATGCAGGTCATGACCCAGATTCATCACGACAAATATGCCAACCTGGGCGGCAAGCGCGCCGCTTTTGACCCGGTGGCCAACCTGCGCGTCGGCGTCAAGGTGCTGCAGG
This sequence comes from Polaromonas sp. CG_9.5, assembly GCF_035984465.1. NCBI lineage: Bacteria > Pseudomonadati > Pseudomonadota > Betaproteobacteria > Burkholderiales > Comamonadaceae > Polaromonas > Polaromonas sp. CG_9.5. The sequence goes on along the minus strand of NZ_JAXCHR010000003.1, from coordinate 20,230 downwards.
AATGCATCAGCCGCGCCGGCTCCATTGAAGGCGGCCTGAAATACTACGTGGGCGCAGCCAACCTTCCAAGCGACGGCGGTTATGCCAGCAAGGTGATGGCAGAGCGGGACCGTCTGCTCGCCGTCGTGGCGGGAAAGCGTCCGCCCACTTCGCGCTTTTATGCATCGCCAGCGCCCTCACGCCCGATTCCCGTGTCTTTGCCGGCCAACACTTCTACGCAGAAATCCAATGAGAATGATGCTGAAAAAGTCGCGCTACTAGGTCAATCCTGACCGGATTTTCGGGTCAACCACCCCCTAAGTTACACTAGCGCGGTGCGCGACTGGCGATAGGCATCCTGGTTTTTTGAGCCATTGATGCCAACGTGGGACACCACGGGGAAGCGCACCGTTTGCGGCCAGTGGGCCAAAAGCGTTCAGCCGTTCGCCTGGGCAGCCCTTGCTTCCTTTGCTTATAAAAAGCCAAAGGACAAGGAACCAAAGTCTTGAAGGACTGCCATGTACCACCGCAATATTCTCATCGAACAGACCGACCCCGAAATTTTCGCTGCCATCCAGGCTGAAAACGCCCGGCAAGAGCAGCATATCGAGCTGATTGCCAGCGAAAACTACGCCTCGCCCGCCGTGATGGCCGCGCAAGGCTCGCAGCTAACCAACAAATACGCCGAAGGCTACCCCGGCCGCCGCTACTACGGCGGCTGCGAGCATGTTGACGTGGCCGAGCAACTCGCCATTGACCGCATCAAGCAAATTTTCGGCGCCGAAGCCGCCAACGTGCAGCCGCATTGCGGTGCTTCCGCCAACGAAGCCGTGTTTCTGGCTTTCCTCAAGCCCGGCGATACCATCATGGGCATGAGCCTGGCCGAAGGCGGCCATCTGACACACGGCATGGCCCTGAACATGAGCGGCAAGTGGTTCAACGTCGTTTCCTACGGCCTGAACGACAAGGAAGAAATCGACTACGAGGCGATGGAGCGCAAGGCCCACGAAAGCAAGCCCAAGCTGATCATTGCAGGCGCTTCAGCCTACTCGCTGCGCATTGACTTTGAGCGCTTTGCCAAAGTCGCCAAGGACGTTGGTGCCATTTTCATGGTCGACATTGCCCACTATGCCGGTCTGGTGGCCGCTGGCGTGTACCCCAACCCGGTCCCGCATGCCGACATCGTGACCTCGACCACCCACAAGAGCCTGCGCGGCCCGCGCGGCGGTATCATCCTGATGAAGGCCCAGCACGAAAAAGCCATCAACAGCGCCATTTTCCCCGGCCTGCAAGGCGGCCCGCTGATGCATGTGATTGCCGCGAAAGCCATTGCTTTCAAGGAAGCCATGTCGCCCGAGTTCAAAACCTACCAGCAGCAAGTCGTCAAGAACGCCCAGATCATTGCCGACACATTGACGCAACGCGGCCTGCGCATCGTCAGCGGCCGCACCGAAAGCCATGTCATGCTGGTTGATTTGCGCGCCAAGGGCATCACCGGCAAGGAAGCCGAAGCGGTGCTGGGCAGCGCCCACATGACCATCAACAAGAACGCGATTCCGAACGACCCGGAAAAGCCGATGATCACCAGCGGCGTACGCATTGGCACCCCCGCCATGACGACGCGCGGTTTCAAGGACGAAGAAGCCCGCCTGACCGCCAACCTGATTGCCGACGTGCTCGACAATCCGCGCGATGCAGCCAACATCGAAGCCGTTCGCGCCAAGGTCCACGCCCTGACCAGCCGCTTCCCGGTTTACGGCTGAACCCCATGAACGGCGCAACAGCTATTGAATTGATAGCTGCTTGCGCCCGTGGTGATTGCGCCAGCGGCCTTAAACGCTTAAAAACTGGTCAAGGACACGCATGAAATGTCCTTTTTGCGGCCATCTTGAAACCCAGGTCATCGAGACCCGGATTTCAGAAGACGCCGAATTCATACGCCGTCGCCGCCAGTGCGGCGCGTGTGAAAAACGTTTCACCACCTACGAGCGGCCCGACGTGAGCTTTCCGTCCATCGTCAAAAAAGACGGCCGGCGCACCGACTACCAGCGCAGCAAAATCCTCGGCTCCATGAAGCTGGCACTGCGCAAACGCCCGGTCAGCACCGCACAGATTGATGCTGCCGTCGAGCAGATCGAGGAAAAGCTGCTGAGCCTCGGCCTGCGCGAAGTCGCTTCGAGCCACCTGGGCGAGCTGGTCATGCTGGAGTTGAAAAAGCTCGACAAGATCGCCTACATCCGCTTTGCCAGCGTCTATCGAAGTTTTGAGGATATAGATGAGTTCAAGACGCTGGTGGATGAGGTGGGGCGGTAATTTTCCATAGCCGATGATCCCAGACTACCTTCTGGCTTTTTGAGATCAGCAATTTGCTTGCGTCTGGATGCATTGGATTCACCAAAGCATTCCATTCCGGCCTGGCAACCACCGATGGAATAAGCAAAATTGCGCTTCTAGCTTCCTTGATCCACCGATCGCCAAAGGCTCTGGCGACAGAACTACTTTCAGCGTCCCAGCCACAGGGAAGCGAATTCACATCATGGCGTTCTACGCTTACAACGTCTGGGACATCGGCCACCAGGAAACAGTGCGTCGCAGGAATGCGTCCAATATTTGCGTGGACCAGTATTTCCAGCATGGCGCAGGAATAACTCAGCGATCCGTAAATTACGGAGCGACCTGGACTATTCCATCGGCCACCGATCAACGCAGCGCCCATGCCATCCCAAATCGGATGCCGACTGTCCCCTATTCGGAAAATCTGCATCACGCTGCAATTCCGTAATAGAGCTTCCAGAGCAATTCTTCAATACGCCGCGCGCCCAGCTCAGTCATTGAAACATCAAGGGGGGTGCGGCCCTGCAGCATCGCATGCGGCGTACTTAAAAAGGTACGGGCATCGTCTTCCGAGTTCCACACGTACTGCGCAGTAGCAAAAACACGGGCCAAGCGTTCGGCTCGCCCAGACTCATCGGCCGAGAGAGTGCTACGGCGGCGCTTGTAAGTAGCCTCGGGAACAATGCGGTACAAAAGTTGTTTGCGCTCTTCGCTACTCTTGCAGACACGGTCAACACTGGCTTTGAGCGCTTGCTTGGGGAGACCCTGCGAAACCAGCTCGTCGAGTTCCGCAAAGGAATGTGGAAGTGAGGCAAGCGCCATCACAGAGGCTATTTTCTCAGGAGTTACCAGTACCATAGAAGACCTAAAAGTATCGTTTGATAAAAAATTATAAGTCAATTGATACTAAAATAAACATCCGCACATCAATTTCCCGACGGTCATCAAGAAGGATGGCTGGTCATGCTGGAGACGCAAGTGGATGAGGCCCGACTCTGAGCGGCCGTTCACCGTTGATCAAACGCAGGAGCTGACCTCAATCTTCTGAACGCGCGGGCGGCCGACCGCATTCAGGATGATTTGGTATGCATCGCCGCTTGATGCCGACTGCCGGCACACGGTGAATGTGCCGGCCTGGAAAGCGCCTCCAACCAATTGTGTCGCCCCGGTAGGGGCGAACGATACATATCTGGCCACATTCGTGTTTCCAGTGAATCTCAAGCTGGCGGCCAATGGCGCTGCTCGATGTATGACCGTCTCGCCACTGTCGAGCGCAGCATTTGTGTTGGCATCATGAAAAACAATCCAGCCTTGCTCCCAGCCGCCGTCGGATACGCAGGAAACGCCATCCGCCGATTTGCACAAGACGACTCGGCTGTTGCGCTTGATCGCTTCACTACGCGCCAAGTGCAAATGGGAAAAGAAAACATTGGACGCAGATCTAAGCCTGATCGAATCCATTAAGGCCGCCATGGAAGGTATGCCGATGGTGGCAAGCACCGCCATCACGGCCAAGGTCACCAGCACCTCGATCAGGGTAAAGCCTCGTGATGAGCTTTGCGATAAAGGCGGCGTACGCCACTGAAGCCTTCCGATGATCAATGAGAGCGGAGGCTTGTTCATGAACAGAGGTTCTCAGGTGCAAACGCCGGTGGCCGTTTTTGTCACAGAGGTGCGGCCGGTCGCACTGACGGAAACCACGCGCTCCTGGCTTCCTGCGTTGGGCATCGCCCGGCATACTTTGAAACTGGCCTGTGTTGAACCCACGCCTGTGGCCTGAAAGATCAGGCTGGTCACGCTTGCCAACTCAGTGATCTTGAAACCTGTCGGCGCTGCCTGCTCGTAGAACAAAACAGTCGTTCCAGTCAATACGATCCAGCCTTGCTCCCAGCCCCCCGTGGTGATACACGAGTTTCCATTGGTGGAAATGCAAAGTTTGATGGATGAATTGCGCTTGATGGCCTCACTGCGCGCCAGCGTGGCGCTCGCCGCAAGGCGATTCGCATTGGCCGCCAGTTTGCTACTCAAAGCCGCATCGCTGAACGAAGGTACTGCCAATGCCATCAAGATAGCCACCAGCGCGATCGTGACAAGTAGTTCGATCAAGGTGAAGCCCCGCAGCAGCAGCAAGGCCTGGAAGCGGCGAGCCTGGACTCCTGCCAGCCGCTCGCTTTTCTCGACAGAACTGGCGTGAGTCATTTCTGGATGTACCAATAAGACCTGATTTTTGACAAGTTTGACGTTCCCGCTGCACCCGTTAACTGCTTGGTTTCCAGCGGTCCCAGAGCACCGATAATGAAAGGAACTGTGGTTCCATCATCAAGCGTCACCTTACCTGCGACTGGCGATGGCGGCAGGCCGCCCCCCGTCAGCAAGACAAAGGGATCGCCAGTGGTGCCATCCGGTTTAGCGCCATTCTTGTATAAAACGCTGTAAGACCTCGTGTTTCCCAAGTTGGCGCTGCAGCTACCTTGCGCTGTAACTTTGGGTTGATGGGTGCTGAAATAAACCTCACCGAACACCGTAACGGCTGAGGTCACGACCTGCTCATTAGCTTGCAAAGCAAGATACCAGCCCTTTTTTGTATTCAGATTTGCAGTTGTGGCAATAGTCCCTGAAGTTACGGGCAGCAAAGAGTTAAGGCACATCACACTCGCCCCTGGGCAATTAGCGCTGCTTTCAGTTGACAAATAACCAGTCTCTGTAGGCTTGTCATTGATTTTGAAAAAATAGTTGCTCGTCGTATTGGCAGTGTTCAAGGGTTTCTCACGATCACCAGAACCGAGCAGAAGAACGTTGGTCGCGCCGTCAACCGTCACATCGGGCCCAAAGATAAATTTCCGGTTCGCTGGAGCGGTGCAGGTGGTGGCGGTTGCGCAGCCCAACGAGGCAATCTTGGTAATGGTCCACAGACTTGGATCGGTCGAGCCAATCGCCACATTGGCCGAGATGCCCGAGATGCGGTAAACATTGCCGCCCAAATCCGCCGCATAGCCAAAGGTAACCTTGCCGCTACTGTCCTTGATGAACACCACGTCGCCTGTGACGCCACGATCAGTGCTGAACGTATTCTTCAACACGCCGCTATCGGCATCCATTATGTAGATACGATTACCGGTCGTTGTTGCCGTCGTGCAGCTGTAGCTCATTGCATCTTCGCAGCTTGCGTCATAGCCGCCCCCCATCACCAGCAAAGGGGAATTACCGCTCAAATAACCCGATGCAAAAATGACTTTTGGCGCAGCCCACGTCTGGCCAATCCTTGTGAAATCGCCATTAGTGCCATCATTGGTGCAGGTGGTGGCACTGCCGTCGGTGGTGCTGTTGATGCCACAGCCCCGCTTCCACTTGAGGGTAACGGCCAATGTGGAGCTATTGACCGTGAAAGCGTACATTGCCCGGCCACCCCGGCGCATAGTGGCGTAAATCCAGGCGTCGCCGCTGGCAGTCTTATGGCCCACTATCGTGCCGTCCATGCCATAGCTTTTGGCGGTGCCTGCAATTTTGGTGGCTCCGGTGCCATCACGCACCAAAATCGTTGACGTGTTGTCGTACAGGCGCTTGATCGAACTGTAAAACTCAGGCGGTATGAAAGCCCACATTTCCTGGCCTGGGCCTGCTGCGACGGTGCCGATGTTTGCAGCGTTCTTATCTGGACGATTGCCATTGATGGCGCGCAAGGCGCCGTCATTCGCGCCGTAAAAAACCATAACCCTGGGAATGGCATCGGTACCGAAGTTGATGGCAACCGGGCGTGAATGCACTACATCGCCATGCACCGAGGGGCGCATGGCCGTCGCGGCAACGGTGGCAGATTCATCATTTGTCGGCAAGGTCTTGCTGTTCAAACCTCGCGCCCAATTGACAAGCGTGGTTTGGGTCACGGTCGTACCAGTGTCAGTGGATCCGCTACTTCCCAGCAAGCCATTGGTGGTGCTTGAGGTATTGAAAGGCGTAAGCGAGGTACAGGATGCAAAAACGGGTGAACAGGTCGTCACCCTCCGATTGGCAGGCGTCATGCTGCGCAGCATGTAAGCCTGTCCGCCTTTTTCCACGATGTTGCCATCGGGCGTGTTGGACGCAGCCGCATAGCCGGTGCAGTTGGGCTTGAGAAAATAATTCCAGTAGGTGTCGGTATCTGCCAGCGCAGGCGTCCAGAAACTGCGGGCGCACTCGGCGATGAAGTCCGAGCCGCTGGCTGAAATGGCCGATGTCGGTGTTGTGGAGGCATCCAGCAGCTTCAAGGCGCCATTGAGCATGCCCATCTTGTACTGCTTGAGGTTGCCAGCCCAGCGCGGCAGTGAATCGGCATCAGGCCGAAACATGCCGATAAATACCTGATTGAGGTAAGTGCCCTGCGTATTAACGCTGACTGGCAAGCTGACCGAGGCAAAGGCGCTATTGGTTGACTGCACCTCGCTCAAAATAGTTTCAAAAGCAGCTTTTAACTGCGCAAAATTGGTAGTCGGAAAGTATTTCCCGCCCCCTTGAGTCGCCGTACTGTTCAAAATCCACGCATATTCCGCCTTGCAAGCAGAACTAATAACTCCAATGGTATAAGTAGTTATATTCTGCTCGCGCATATAGCGCGACCACTCGTCAAGATAATAGCCTCTATTTTCATGAGTATTTGGAAAGCTTACTGTACCGCATGAGGTAATATTATCATTACTGGTGCTATTTATAATAGATGTCTTCGTGGGAACAGGTGAAGCGTTCATCAAAAGCGTGGTATTCGAACCGAGCAGCGCATTCAATGGGCCACTATCGCCTGTGGAATCGCCTGGTGATCCATTGGGACCGTAGGAGTTGCCTATAAAAACTACAAAGTTTTTAAGACAGCCAGCAACCGGAGCGATGCTCGCATAATTTGTTCCAGAAAGACCTGTTTTACCGGCCATATACGCCCAGGCCTCCTGCATTGTCGCTGCAGTTGCTTGATTATTTGCTTTCACAGCGCCAGCTCCGTTTCCACTGGTTCTCCATGATTTTATCCAGTCCAACAATGCAGGCTTCGTAGCGGTCGTAAGGCCCGTAAGAGGGTATAAAAGACATCCGCCAGCGTTTGCGCTACCACGGCAGTTATTTCCCAAATAATCAACCACATTGCCGGCTTTGTATGCCATCACACCGATATTTACCGATGCTGTAGGGGTGACCGGCATGCCGCTGATCACCGAGTAAAGTGCGCATTGTTCAATACCGCCTGCCGACCCACTGAGTGAAGCATTAACACCGTCAATTTGGCAATCGGGAGCGCTAGCAGAAAAGCTACCGGCGTTGTCTATCACCAAGAGCAAGTTCGGCGCAGTGCCTGCTGCAGCGGTGGCTCCAGCAAACAAATCGATGTCCTCTGCCCGAGATGCCGACTGAGCGAAGCATAGTATTGCGAGTAAAAAAATCTTGAAGCAATGGGGTTTCATGTTGATCTCCTGATAATTTCGCCTACGGGCACATGCTGGCTTTTTGATCACTGCTCAGTTCCACGCGCAGACCTTGATGCACCTCCAAATCCGTACCACTGACCGCATCGGTCACCTTGGCCTGAATGTCCCAAAGCGTGCTGTAGTTGGGGCTGCCACAACCGCTGAATCCCTCGAGCGTTGCACTGCTGCAAGCGCCTTCCGAACCACTGCCCGCTACCTCGGTGGACTGTATGCAAGCCGGCGCAGCCACAGCTATTGTGTAATCCGTGACGCCATCGTTGTTGATGTCAAAGGCAATAGACTGGGCGGGGGGGACATTGGCAAAACCGGCTGCAAAATTTGTACCGATGACCTGCTCTATCGCTTTGTTGGCTGCAGCAATCGACTCGTTGCGAAATTGCATGTTTCCTACCGCCTTGAGGCTGGTGCTGCTAAGCGTGAAGGAGGTGGTCACCATCAGCGTGATCAGGACAAGCATGATCAAACCTACGATCAGAGTGACGCCTTTCTGGCTGCGCGGGCTAGCCGGCTTCATGGCGTTTCCCTTCTGCCAGAAATGTTGGGCAAGCGCACGGTGGACTGGAATACATGCCGCTTGAAGCCGTCGCAAAAAGGTCCGAGCAATGGAAGCGCATTGGCGGCAACCCCAGCAGTTTCGGGGCAGGTCGTGGCGGTCGGAGTTGGACAACTGCTGCCGAGGCAATACACCTTGGAGTCGGTATAACCTGGGGCAGTCTCGCGGCTGCGTGCCAGCACATAAAGCTTGACATTCACCACATCACGCAATTGCGCATTGTTACAACCGGCCCCGGTAGTGCATCGCACAAAAGGCGTCTCGGGAACTCCGTCACCACGATTGGTAGGCATTGTGTTGTTAGTAGCAGTGACTGCATCCACCGCGCAGGTGGACGGCCGTACCCGGGTGACCGCAGAAATCGCAGTGGTGTAATTTGTGGCGGTCCCACAGCGGTTCTGGCCATCAATGCCCAGTTCAACCATCAACCCTTCGATGCCTTCGATCAGCGCGGCCGGCGGGTCTTCATGAGCGGGAACTCCGCTGACCAGATTGAAAGTTGAGCGCATCAGGGTCGGGATGCCATCGCCTGCAGTCACTGCGTGAGTGCGAATGTAGTAAATATTGGAGATGAACTTGCGTTTGTCAGACAAGGTGCCTGCCGTGGTAGGAGCGACTCCAGTACAACCTCTCTTTTTCAGAGTGAAGTCGGCTGCTGTGTTGCTCAGCACGTAACGCAAGGGAGTGGCCGCAGTGGTTTCGGCTTCGCAGAACGATGACTGGAAATACAACTTGCTGTTGTCCAGAGCTTCACAGTTGGCGCCATCTGGCAGGCAATTGGCGGCATGACGCACGACCAGAACGTCCGTGCTGGGTTTCTTTGAGGAAATTAGCGCCGTGCAACCTGTAGGAATGGCGTCATAACTCTGCACAGGAATGCCAAGCAAAGCGTTCTTATAAGCAGCCGTCCAGTTGGCAGCATTGAATGCAAGACAGGGATCGGGCGCCAGCGACGGCGCATCCCCCGGGACAAGCGTCGAGCTGAAATCATCGAACTGGGGCGTATAGCCTCCCCAGAATCCCCCATGCTCAATGTCTTCCTGCAGGATGTCAATGGCAAACCGCCCATTTTCAATGAGGCCGTTTGTTTTGACCATCTCGGTATTGGTGCGACTGACATTGAGAAATACCGCGACCAAGGCAGTCATGAGAAGCAACCCCAAAGTGAGCGAGATCATCAACTCAATCAGGGTGAATCCTCTCTGAGAAAGACGGCGGGGCATGCCTTTGGCACGCGAGACAAACCCATTATGAAAAAGTAAGGCAGGGTGTTTCATAAAGGTCAAATCAAAGCAGCTATTCGAATGACCGTGGTAACGGTACGGCGACACAAGTCATTGATGCAAGCCGACCCGGCCTCGTTGTACTGATTTTGACCGCAGGCGACGCTGGCAAGCGGTGCGGTCAAGGGAATCAATCCTTGCCAGGCGACAGTGATCATGTATTCATTGTTACCAAGACTCTCAACGCAACCACGTCCGCCAAGCATGGCGCCCCGTTTGTTAGTGCCAATAGCTTCTGCCGCGCCCTGCAAGGCATTGCACCACTCACGCGCATCAATTTGCTGCAGCGTTTGCCCTGAGGCAACGGCTGGGCATGGCGTCAGGCCTGCTCCCAATGCAGAAACCGTCACATAAGAAGCCGCCACCGTGCGGTTGATCGCAATACGCTCGGCCATGTCATTGAGCAGCACCAGCGCCTGGGCTCTCTGGTAGGCCTCCATCTCCGACACCTGCATGCGCGACTGCAGGCCAGCCATACCCAGCAAACCAAAGGCCACAATCACGATGGTCACCAGCACCTCGATCATGCTTGAGCCGCGCTGCGGGGCTATTTGCCCGAAGGATGGAACTACCATTTGGCGGCAGGGGTTTTGACTCCTGCGCTGTTGAGCGTGAGAGCGCCGTCGCTGGTCTGGCTGCCGATGGCCGTGAACGTGATCGTATAAGAGGGAGGGGAAACTGTGTCAGATCCCACCGTGATGTCGTAGCTGTACTTGGTGCTGACCTCGGAGGGCAAGGCGTAACCACTGGTTTCGAGCACTGTCTTTGTGGCGTAAGCGCGGTTAGCCAGCAAGAACTGCTGCTCGCGGTTGGCGATATCCATCATCTGCGCCATGGCGGCGGTACGGTTGCCCCTGATGATGTACTGGGTATAAGACGGATAGGCCACCGCCGCGAGGATGCCAATGATGGCCACCGTGATCATCAGCTCAATGAGCGTAAAACCGTATTGCTTGCCGCTTCGCATGTCATCCCCTGTTTTTGCTCGATTGAGTGAAAGCGGATGTTAAGGGAGTTTGAACCCGCGACCACGGTCTGCCCGACTATCGGTCAACTTGCCGGAATGAATGGTGTCGCTCGCCCAACGCCAGCACCATGATTTGCCCATGGGATACTGGTCCACTGTCTGCATTCACCTGGTTCGCCATGCCCAATCACTATCCGCCCGCCATGGACCAAGCACTGGACCGGGCTCGCTTTGCCCTTCTGATGGCCCCGCCGAACCCCCGAGTGGGCTGCGTACTCATGTCAGAAAATGGCACGCTCATCGGCGTTGGCCACACCCAGCACACCGGTGGAGCCCACGCCGAAATCATGGCCCTGCGCGACGCAGCCGCCCAAGGCCACTCCACCGAAGGCGCCACCGCCTACGTCACCCTCGAACCCTGCTCGCACCACGGCCGTACCGGCCCCTGCTGCGATGCACTGATCGCAGCAGGCATCAAAAAGGTGGTCGCATCCATCGCCGACCCGAATCCGCTGGTTGCGGGCCAAGGTTTCGAGCGCTTGCGCGCAGCCGGCATCGAGGTAGAAGTCGGCCCGGGCGCCGCCGAATCCCGCGAACTCAATATCGGCTTTTTCAGCCGCATGATTCGCCGCACGCCGTGGGTGCGCATGAAAATGGCCGCGTCGCTCGATGGCACGACGGCGCTGGCCAATGGGCAGAGCCAGTGGATCACCTCGCCCGATGCCCGCGCCGACGGCCATGCCTGGCGCGCGCGCGCCAGCGCCGTGCTGACAGGCATCGGCACAGTGCTCGAAGACAACCCACGACTGGATGTGCGAGAGGTTCAAACACCGCGCCAGCCGCATATCGTGGTGGTAGACAGCCGCTTGCAAACGCCGCTGGATGCTCATCTTTTCATAGCTGGTCGCGATTGCATCATCTACGCTGCAGTCCAAAATGATGCTAAAAAAGCGGCACTGGAAGCACGCGGTGCCACAGTCGTCATGCTGCCTGACGCGTACGGCAAGGTGGATCTGGCGGCCATGATGAAAGACTTGGGAGCCCGCGAAATCAACGAGCTGCATGTCGAGGCCGGCAGCAAGCTCAATGGCTCGCTGATTCGCGCCGGGCTGGTCGATGAGTTCTTGCTTTACCTGGCGCCCAAACTTCTGGGGCCGGGCCAGGGCATGGCGGCGTTCGGGCCCTTGCAGTCGCTGGCTGACGCAGTGGCGCTGCAGTTTCAGTCTATTGACAGGGTGGGCGCCGACTTGCGCATCGTGGCCCGCGTCGCCGGTCGCGACCAGTTTTAGCCATCTTTCCGGCCGAGGCGTTTCAAGGCCATCTACAAGCCTTTTCAACGCCTTTACGGCCCAGCCGGCCGTTCCACCTCTTTTCCCTGCGAAAATAGCCGCATGTTTACCGGAATCATCACCGGCATGGGGCGCATCGTCGCTATCCATCGCCTGGGCAGCTCTTCAGATCATGGCCTGCGTCTCACCATTGAAACCCCTGCGGGTTATCTGGATGATGTGGGCTTGGGCGACAGCATTGCGCTTAACGGCGCTTGCATGACGGCCACGTCGCTGGAGCCTGCCCAAAACCAATTCACCATCGACATCTCCGCCGAATCGCTGGGCAAAACCTGCGGTCTGGCGGAACTCGGCATCATCAACCTCGAAAAAGCCCTGCGCGCCCATGACCGGCTTGGTGGCCACATCGTGTCGGGCCATGTCGATGGCATTGGCCGCATCACGCATTTTGCGCAGGTGGGCGAAAGCTGGGAGCTGCGCATCCGTGCGCCGCAAACGCTGGCCAAATACATGGCCTATAAAGGCTCAATCACCGTCAACGGCGTGAGCCTGACCGTGAACCGCGTCACCGATCTGGCAGGCAATTTCGATGAGCCCGACAACACGCCGGGCTGCGAGATCAGCATCAACCTGATTCCCCACACCGTTCAAAATACCGCGCTCGGCCAGTTAAACCAAGGCTCCCAGGTCAACCTGGAAATCGACCTGATCGCGCGCTATGTCGAACGCATGCTTCAAGATTCCCTCACAAAACAAACCATTGCCTAATGACCACTCTCATTTCCCCTGTTGAAGACATCATTGCCGAGATGCGCGCTGGTCGCATGGTCATTCTGGTTGACGAAGAAGACCGCGAAAACGAAGGTGATCTGGTGCTGGCCGCCGACCACGTAACACCCGAAGCCATCAACTTCATGGCCAAATTTGGCCGTGGCCTGATTTGCCTGACGCTGACACGCGAGCGCTGCGAACTCCTGAAACTGCCGCCCATGGCGGCCCGCAATGGTGCGCAGTTCTCCACCGCCTTCACGGTGTCGATTGAAGCCGCTGAAGGCGTGACCACCGGCATTTCGGCCGCTGACCGTTCCCGTACGGTGCAGGCAGCCGTCGCCAAAAACGCCCAGGTCAGCGACCTGGTGCAGCCCGGCCACATCTTTCCGCTGCAAGCCGTTGATGGCGGCGTCCTGATGCGTTCCGGCCATACCGAAGCGGGCTGCGACTTGGCCGCCATGGCCGGCTGCTCGCCAGCGGGCGTGATTTGCGAAATCATGAACGACGACGGCACCATGGCCCGTTTGCCGGACTTGCAGGTGTTTGCAGCCACGCATGGCCTGAAAATCGGCACCATTGCCGACCTGATCGAACACCGCAGCCGCACCGAGTCGCTGCTTGAAAAAGTGGGCAGCCGTACTGTGCATACGGCTTTTGGAGAATTCACCGCGCATGCGTTCAAGGACAAAACCAGCCACGAGTTGCACCTGGCGTTGGTCAAGGGCCAATGGGCTGCTGAAGACACGGTGGCCGTGCGTGTTCACGAGCCGCTGTCGGTGCTCGACCTGTTAGAGACCGGCCGCACCATGCATTCGTGGAGCCTGGACCAGACGCTGGCGCATATTGAGAGCAAAGGCCAGGGCGTGGTGGTGCTGCTGAACTGCGGCGAAAGCGCGTCCCAGTTGCTGGCCCAGTTTGAAGGCACGGCACGTGCCGCGCAAGCGCCGGAACGCGGCCGTATGGACTTGCGCACTTACGGCGTGGGCGCGCAAATTTTGCGTGAATGCGGCGTGCAAAAAATGCAGCTCATGGGCAATCCGCGCCGCATGCCCAGCATGACCGGCTACGGCCTCGAAATCGTCGGCTATATCGGCAAAGATTAATCATTTCCTTCATCAGAAAGTTCATCATGTTTGGTGCAGAAAAAGGCTGGTCCGACAACCTGGACGGCAAAAAGCTTTCCATTGGCATAGTCCAGGCGCGTTTCAATGAAGGCGTGACCGACGCTTTGGCCGAAGCCTGCAAAAAAGAGCTGTTAGCCCTTGGCCTTGAAGAAAAAAACATCACCCATGTCAAAGTGCCTGGCGCGCTGGAAGTGCCCTGCGCGCTGCAGGCCCTGGCAGAAACAGAAAACTTTGATGCGTTGATCGCCCTGGGCTGCATCATTCGCGGCGAGACCTATCACTTCGAGCTGGTGGCGAACGAAAGCGGCTCGGCCGTGACGCGATTGGCGCTCGACTACCAGTTGCCGATTGCCAACGCAATTTTGACGGTCGAAAACATGGAGCAAGCCCAGGCGCGTCAGGACGAAAAAGGCCGTGACGCGGCGCGCGTGGCCGTCGAGATGGCGAATCTGCTCAACGCGCTTGCCTGAACATTCCTCTCTTACAAAAAATCAAACGGAGCTTCATGGCTGAACCCCTCACCAAACCCAAACGTCCCCCGCAAAACCGCACCGGCCTGACCGACACCGGCGTAAAAAAAGCGGCCGACAAATCGGCCCGCACCCGCGCACGCGAATTTGCCTTGCAGGCGCTGTACCAGCATCTGGTGGGGCAAAACGCGGTCGATTCGATTGACGCTTTCACCCGCGATCTGGTGGGCTTTCACAAGTCAGATTCGGCCCATTACGACGCCTTGCTGCACGGCTGCATTGATTCAGCCCAAGTGCTCGATGAGCGCATCACTCCTTTGCTGGATCGAAAAATGGCCGAAATTTCTCCGGTGGAGCATGCCATTCTGTGGATCGGCGCTTACGAGTTCACACATTGCCTGGATGTGCCCTACCGCGTCGTCATCAACGAGTGCATCGAGCTGGCCAAGGCGTTTGGTGGCACCGACGGCCACAAATACGTCAACGGCGTATTGCACAAGATGGCGCCTTCGCTGCGCGCCGCCGAAGTGGCTGCCGACCAATCGCGTCAAGCCTGAAAACCATTCTTGTTTCCTGAAAGTTTTGCCGTGAAGATTTCCCAGCGCGCCGAGCGGATTGAGCCTTTTTACGTGATGGAAGTGGCCAAGGCGGCCAGCGCGCTGGCGCAGCAGGTGGCGCATACGAGCCAGCCGATGATTTTTCTGAACATCGGCGAACCTGACTTTACCGCGCCGCCGCTGGTGCAGCAAGCGGCCTGCCGCGCGATTGAAAAAGGCGACACACAGTACACACCGGCGCTGGGTTTGCCGGCCTTGCGCCAGCGCATCAGCGACTGGTATGGCGCGCGTTTTGGCGCGGATGTGGCGCCCAGCCGGATTGTCATCACAGCGGGCGCATCGGCTGCGCTGCAACTCGCCTGCCTGGCCTTGGTCGAGGCCGGCGACGAAATCCTGATGCCTGACCCGAGCTACCCGTGCAACCGGCATTTTGTCAGCGCGGCAGAAGGCACGGCGGTGCTGATTCCGACCACGGCCCAAGAGCGCTTTCAGCTGACGCGCGAGAAAGTGGAAGCGGCGTGGAAGGACAAAACACGCGGCGTGTTGCTGGCGTCGCCCTCCAATCCGACAGGCACGTCGATTGCGCCCGAAGAGCTGCAGCGCATTCATGAATTCGTTCACAGCCGGGGCGGCATCACGCTGATTGACGAGATTTATCTGGGCCTGAGCTACGAAGAACACTTTGGCCACTCGGCGCTGGCCCTGCCCGGCGGACTCGGCCAGAGCGTCATCAGCATCAACAGTTTCAGCAAATACTTCAACATGACGGGCTGGCGGCTGGGCTGGCTGGTGGTACCCGAGACGCTGACCCCCGTGATCGAGCGCATTGCGCAAAACCTGTTCATCTGCGCCAGCACCGTGGCGCAACATGCCGCGCTAGCCTGCTTTGAACCGGAAAGCTTGAGGGAATACGAAAGCCGCCGCGCTGAATTCAAAGCCCGCCGTGACTACTTTATTCCCGAACTGAACCGCCTGGGCCTGCGCGTGCCGGTCATGCCGGATGGCGCTTTCTACGCCTATGCCGATTGCACCGAAGCCGCCGCCCGGCTGGGTGTCAGCGGCAGCTGGGACTTTGCGTTTGAGCTGATGAAACGCGTCCACTTGGCCGTGACGCCAGGCAGGGATTTTGGCCACGCAGCGCCCGAGCAATTCGTGCGGTTTTCGACCGCCAATTCGATGGCGCAACTCAAAGAAGCCGTGGCCCGGCTGGAATCGGTACTTGGCTGATATGAAGGCCAGCGCAGCGCACGCGGTTACAGACGGCAGCGCGGAGACTTCGCTCAAGCAAGGGCAGCAAGATCCGCATTGCCAGACTGCAGGTGCAGCAGTCCCCTCAAACAACAGTAACCCCCACAAAGCGGCGAGCACGAATGCCCCCGCCCCAACCCAGCAGGGGCCGCAAGACCGGCTTTGCCGGATTGCAGGCGCAGCGGCCCCCTCGGGGGGCAGCGAACCACACGAAGTGGGGAGCGTGGGGGCATCACCCTTTAGCGTGGGGGCCATTTTCCAGTGGCCAGTTCGCGTCTACTGGGAAGACACAGATGCAGGCGGCATCGTTTTTTACGCCAACTACCTTAAATTTTTTGAACGTTCGCGCACCGAGTGGCTCAGATCGTTGGGCATCGAACAGCAGCGAATGAAAGACAGCACGGGCGGCATGTTTGTCGTGACCGAAACCAGCATTCGCTACCTCCGTCCGGCCCGTCTGGACGATCAACTGATTATTACGGCCAGTCTGATAGAAACCGGTCGTGCATCCATGATAATCAAGCAGCAAGCGCTATTAAAAACAGAGCAAAAAGACCCGCTATCTGCCACGTTGCTTTGCGAAGGCACGATACGAATTGGCTGGGTCCACGGTGCCAGCCTGCAGCCAAAACGCATACCCGCCTGCATTCTGGACAGCTTGAAAACCTGATAAAAAAGCTTCAACATGAACCAAGACCTCTCCATTGTCAATCTCCTTATTCACGCCAGCTGGGTCGTCCAGGCGGTGGTTGCTTTGCTGATCGGCATTTCCATTGCCAGCTGGGCCGCCATTTTCCGCAAGATAGTCGCACTCAAGCGCGCCCAGTTTCTCAATGACGAGTTTGACCGCGAGTTCTGGTCGGGCACCAGCCTGAACGATTTGTTTGCAGGCGCTGCTCAAAACGCCAAGACATCGGGCTCCATGGAACGCATTTTTGCCAGCGGCATGCGTGAATACCAAAAACTGCGTGAGCGCCATATCAGCGACGCCGGCACGCTGCTCGACGGCGCACGACGCGCCATGCGGGCCAGTTACCAGCGCGAGATGGATACGATTGAATCGAATCTGTCTTTTCTGGCCACCGTCGGCTCGGTGTCGCCTTACGTCGGCCTGTTCGGCACGGTCTGGGGCATCATGCATGCCTTTACCGGGCTGGCGGCTATGGAGTCGGTCACCCTGGCCACCGTGGCGCCCGGCATTGCAGAGGCACTGGTGGCGACGGCCATCGCCCTGTTTGCCGCTATTCCGGCGGTGGTGGCGTACAACCGCTTTGCGCACGACATTGATCGCATCGCGAATCGTCTGGAAACCTTCATTGAAGAGTTTTCCAACATCCTTCAGCGCAACCTGGGTGCGCAGTCGCCCTCAGGCCACTAGAAATGACCCCCATGCTCCCCACTTCGTGTGGTTCGCTGCCCCCCGAGGGGGCTGCTGCGCCTGCGGCCCGGCTAAGCCGGTTCCGCGGCCCCTGCTGGGGCGCAGGGGGTGTCTCCACGGTTTTTTCAATGCAGCCTGTGCTGCTGTCGTCTTGCTCAGGAAACAACCATGCCAACAGTTAGTTCACGTGGCCGGGGCCGCCGCACCATCAGCGAGATCAACATGGTGCCGTTCATCGACGTCATGCTGGTGCTGCTCATCATTTTCATGGTGACGGCGCCACTGATCACGCCCAGCATGATTGCCCTGCCCAAAGTCGGCCAGGCGTCCAAGCAACCGCAAAACCCCGTGCGCATCGATATCCAGAAAGACGAAAGTCTGCAGATCCGCTTCAAGACCGACACCCTGTCCAGCAGCGTAAAAGGTGTGGCGGCTGATATTCTCAGCCGGGAGCCTGGTGTGAAAGCGCAAGGTGCCGAGGCGGTGCCGGTCGTTATCAGCGCCGACAAGTCCATCAAGTACGAAACCGTGGTTCAGGTCATGGACACGCTGCAAAAAGCTGGTGTGTCGCGTGTCGGCCTGTCCGTTCAAACCGGCAAATAAGCCGCGACCCACCGGAAGACCGCCAGACCTCCATGCCCAGCACTGCAGATCGCCTTGAATTTACCCCGCCACGCGACAAAGGCTCGCCGCGCGCGTTCGGGCTGTCGCTGCTGGTACACGCCCTGCTGATTGCTGCCCTGACCTGGGGCGTGAACTGGAAACGCACTGATGAAACCGCGTCGTTCCAAGCCGAGTTGTGGTCTGACGCGCCCCAGCAGACCGCACCCAAAGAGCTTGTAGTGCCGCCGCCCGCACCCGAGCCTCCGCCAGAACCCACACCGCCGCCGCCCAAGCCTGTTGCGCAACCCATTCCTGCGCCCCTGCCCAAGCCAGCTCCACCGCCGCCCGCACCCAAGCCCACACCGGCACCCATACCGCCAGCGCCTGTTGCGCGGGCCGTTCCTGCGCCTGCACCCAAACCAGTCCCACCGCCGCCGGTGGCCAAAGCGCCTGAAGTCAAGATCACGCCAGTCCTGCCGGATGCCGACATTGCTCTTGAAAAAGAAAAAAAACGCAAGCTGGTTCAACAACAGAAAGAAGCAGAAGTCCGCAAAGCGCAAAAGCTGCAAGAGAAGCATGAGGCCGAACTGCAAGCCAGACACGAAAAAGAGCTGAAAGCCAAAGAAGCACTGGCGGATCGCAAAGCCGAAGAACTAGCCCAAAAAGCAGAAGCCAAAAAGCAGGAAGCCCGCGAGCTGGCAAAAGAAAAAGAAAAAGAAAAGCGCACTGCCGTTGCCAATGCGGCGGCAGCTGCAGAAAAGCAAAAGCAAGCCGCCGCTACAGCCGCAGCCAACGCCGAGAAACGAAAAGAAGCAGCCGCTGCCGCTACAGCCGCAGCCAACGCCGAGAAACGAAAAGAAGCAGCCGCTGCCGCTACAGCCGCAGCCAACGCCGAGAAACGAAAAGAAGCAGCTGCTGCCGCTACAGCTGCAGCCAACGCCGAGAAACGAAAAGAAGCAGCCGCTGCCGCCACAGCCGCAGCCAACGCCGAGAAGCGAAAAGAAGCAGCTGCTGCTGCCGTCACCAAACAAAAGCAGGCTGCCGCCGCTGCCGCTTCAGAAAAGCAGCATCAGGATGCCGTTAAACGCATGATGAGCCTGGCGAATGCCGGCAGTTCCGGCGCTGCAAAAGCGAGCGGGCCATCAGCCGGATATGCGGGCAAGGTCAGGGCCAAGATATTGCCGAACGTGGTCTTCAGCGACGAGATCACGGGCAATCCGAAGGCAGAAGTGGAAGTCACCACCACGGCGGATGGCACCATCATGAGCCAGCGACTGCTGAAATCCAGCGGCAACAAGGCTTGGGATAATGCCGCACTCAAAGCCATTGTTCGCACCGGATCGCTGCCGCGCGATATAGATGGCCGAATCCCTACGCCGATGATCATCGAACTCCGGCCGCACTGAATGCGGCCAGGCAATTCGCTATCAAATAAATAGCTGCCTGCGCCCGTCTCTATTGGGCAGTTTCAAGTCCAAGCGCAACACAGGGATCATTGAATAGTAGCGGGCGAGGGGTGGTAGTTGAGCAACAAATTGCGGTAGACCTCAAGGGGCGAATGCGCATTGAGCGTCTTGCGCGGTCGATTGTTGATCTCATCGGCGATGGCATCGAGCTGCGCCTGGGAGTAGCCCGAGAGGTCCGTGCCCTTGGGCAAGTACTGGCGCACCAAGCCATTGGTGTTCTCGTTGGTGCCCCGCTGCCAGGGGCTGTGGGGGTCACAAAAGTACACCGCGATACCGGTATTGGCGCAAAGCTCCTTGTGGCGCGCCATCTCAGAGCCTTGGGTCTAGGTCAGGGTGCGCCGCATGGGTTGTGCAATTGAGCGCAGCTTGTCGGTGAAGGCTTGGAGCACATGGGCGGCACTGGCGGGCTTGGGGATTGGCAGGTGCACCAGGATCAGCAGCCGTGAAGTGCGCTCGACCAGCGTGCCCACGGCGCTCGCGTTGGCCTTGCCCTTGATCAAATCGCCCTCCCAGTGGCCGGGGAACAACCGGTCGGCCACCTCGGGCGGGCGCACATGGATGCTGAGCATATCGGCGATCTTGCCCCTGCGGTCTTCACCCCGGGTGCGCGGCAGGCGCTTGGTGCGCGCATGGCGCAAACAAGCAATCAACTCACGGCGCAGCTCACGTAAGCGTCCGCCCAGTACCCGTATTGAAATTCAAGACTCAGTCTGGTGGAGCCACTGGTTGATTTCGGCCACGTCGAATGCGGCAGGGTCAAA